>JBFGYM010000045.1:0-13732 GCA_041587435.1 Woeseiaceae bacterium | reverse complement strand
TGCCGTCGGCGAGCGTCACCGTCACCTTGTCGCCGACGCCGACCCCGAGCGCGTCCGCCAGTTCGACGCCGAGCACGATATTGAAGGTGCCCGGCTCGAGATCGTCGAGCCGGCCCGACTGCATGACGTCGCCGATGCCCGACACCGAGTGCTCGAGAGGGGGCTCGATGCCGCGCAGCTCGACGCCGCTGAGCTCGGTTCCCGAGACGAGCAGCGCCTTGCCGTCGATGTAGGGCGCCGCGGCCTCGACGCGGCGGTTGGCGAGCGCCGTGTCGCGCAGCGCTTCGAAGCTCGCCAGGGCCCCGTCGACTCCTTCGATACTCGCGTGGGCGGTCATCGCCAGCAGCCGGTCCTTCAGTTCGCGCTCGAAGCCGTTGACGACGGACATGACCACGATCAGCACGAGCACGGCGATCGCGATACCGAGCATCGAGATCGCGGAGATCAGCGAGACGAAACTGTTTTCGCTGCGCGAGCGCACGTAACGACGGCCGATCCAGGCTTCGAAACGGCCGGCCATCATTCGTACCTCAGCGCCGCGGCGGGATTGACGAGCGCCGCCCGGCGCGCGGGATACAGCGTGGCGAGCGACGTCAGCACGAACGCCGCGATCGCGATGATCGAGACGTCCTGCCATTCGAGCACGGACGGGATCTGTGTCACGTAGTAGACGTCGCCCGGCATGATCTGGAAGCCGAGGAGCTGCTCGAGGAACGGGGCGATGACCGGCACGTAGATGGCGAGCACGACGCCGAGCAGCACGCCGATCACGACGCCCGCCCAGCCGATCGCCGCGCCCTGCACGAAGAACACGCGCACGACGCCGTCCGGGCTCATGCCGAGCGTGCGCAGGACCGCGATGTCCGTGGTCTTGTCGGTCACGACCATCACGAGGCTCGCCACGATGTTGAACGCGGCCACGCCGATGATCAGCGACAGGATCAGCGACATCATCATCTTCTCGATGCGGATGGCGCGGAAATAACTGCCGTTCTCGACCGTCCAGTCGCTGACCGAGTAACCGTCACCGAGACGTGTCCGCAACGACGCCGCGATGGTCGGCGCCGCCATGACGTCGTCGGCCCGGAAACGCACCGCGCGCACGGCGTCGCCGATGGCGAGGATGGCCGCGGCGTCACTGGCGTGGACCAGCGCGAGCACGCCGTCGTGGTCGGCGAGGCCGGCCTCGAATACGCCGCGCAGCACGAATCGCTCGAGCACGGGCTCGAGGGTGCCGTCGCCGCGCGGGCGCGGGATCAGCAGGATGACGCCGTCGCCGATGCGCGCGCCGATGTCGTAGGCAAGGATGCGCCCCAGGATGATGCCGCGCTGGCCGGGCTCGAGCACGGCGAGACTGCCCTCGACCATGTTGATGAGCCCGTCCGACAACGCGTCCTCGAAGCCGGGGTCGACGCCGTGCACGATGACGCCGTGCAGGTCGCGCCCGGCCTGGATCATGCCCTCGAGCGGCACGAACGGGGCCGCGGCCGCGACGCCGGGCTCCGCGGCGACGTCGGCGACGAGGCGCTGCCAGTCCGGCACCGTGCCGTCCCTGGCGCTGACCGTGCCGTGGGCCGACATGCTGAGAAGGCGGTTGCGCAGCTCGCCCTCGAAGCCGTTCATGACCGACAGGATGACGATCAGCGCCGCCACACCGAGCGAGATCCCGAGGAGGGAAATCAGCGTGATGAAGGAGACGAATCGGGTGCGGCGCTTGGCGCGGAGATAGCGCAGCCCGACGAAGAGTTCGACCGGATTCAACATTGGGCCGCATTGTGACACAGTTCGCATGTCTCATCCTGCGCGCCGATGCTATAGTCGCAGGACCGCCATTGGGAGAAGCAACATGGCAAGATTGCGTACGTTTTCACTGATCGCCCTGCTGACGGCCGCGTGGGGCCTGGCTAGCGCCGACACGCTGCAAATGCAGGGTGCGACGACGATCGCGAACGACGGCCGCCCGACGCGCGGCATGACGCAGGCGCGGGTCGAATCCAGGTACGGCGCTCCCGCCTCGGTCAAGGCGCCGGTCGGCGACCCGCCGATCACGCGCTGGGAGTACCCCGAGTTCGTCGTCTATTTCGAATACGACAAGGTCATTCACGCCGTGCGCAAGCGCTGAGCGACCGCCGTACGGAGCGCTTCTCCGTACGCTGATTCCCCGAGGGGACGGAGCGCTGCTCCGTCCCCTTTTTCATGGGCGGCTGTGCAATAATCGCGGCCCGATTTTTTGCCGAACGACGCCTTGAACCGACCGCTGACCCTGCCTGCCGACCCGACGATGCCCGCGCCGGGGAACCCCCTGCAATGGGGACGCCTGGTCGGCGCGAGCCTGTCCCTTGCGGCGGCCGAACTGGCGTGCCGTATCGAGCGGCCGATCCTGCTGCTCGCGGAAGACCCGCGGCACGCCGACCAGCTCGAGGCCGAGATCCGCTTCTTCGGCGGCAGCGACCTCCCCGTCGAACACTTCGTCGAGTGGGAGACGCTGCCCTGGGACAGCTTCTCGCCGCACCAGGACATCATCTCGCAGCGGCTGCGCGTCCTCGCCGCGCTGCCCGCGATGCGTCACGGCGTCGTCATTGCCGCCGCCACGGTCCTGCAGCAACGCCTGCCGCCGACGAACTACGTGGCCTCGCGTTCGCTGTCGCTGCGCCGCGGGCAGACGCTGCCGCGCGATCCTTTCACGGCGTCGCTCGCCGCGGCCGGCTACCTGCGCGTCCCGCAAGTGAGCGAGCACGGCGAATTCGCCGTGCGCGGTTCGCTCATCGACGTATTCCCGATGGGCGCCGAGGCGCCGGTCAGGATCGACTTTTTTGACGACGAGATCGAGTCGCTGCGGTACTTCTCGGCCGAAGACCAGATGTCGGGCGAGCACGTCGAGGCGATCGCGGTTCTGCCGGCGCGCGAAGTCCCGCTCGATGATGATGCGATCCGCGTTTTTCGCGACCGCTACCGAGAGCGCTTCGAAGGCCAGCCGTCGCAGTCGCGCGTGTATCGCGAGGTGTCCGACGGCATCGCCCACGGCGGTATCGAGTACTACCTGCCGCTGTTCTTCGACGCCACGGCCTCGCTGTTCGACTACCTGCCGGCCTCGACCGTGCTGCTCGCGCCGGCGTCACTCGATTCGCTGCTCGACCGGTTCCAGGCCGAAGCGCGCGAGCGTTACGAACTCTGCAGTCTCGATCGGGAGCGCCCGATCCTCAACGTCGACGAAACTTTCTGGCCGCCCGGAATGATCCCGGAGCGGCTCGCGTCGCTGCCCGTGGTTCGTTATTCGAACCAGTCGCTGGCCGAACACCGGCAAACGACCAATTTCGCCACGCGCCTGCCGCCCGCCATGAAGATCGAGGCACGCTACGAGGACCCGGCGGCACCGCTCATGGCCTTTCTCGACGCGTTCGACGGCCGCGTCCTGTTCTCGAGCGATTCGCGCGGCCGCCGCGAGCAGGTCTTCGACATGCTGTCGGGCCGCGGCCTCGACCTTGCGCGCGTCGATTCGTGGCAGGCTTTTCGCGACGGCCCGCACCGCATCGGCGTCGCCGTCGCTCCCGTCGACAGCGGCGTCCTGCTGCCCGACGCCGGCATCGCGATCATCAGCGAACAGCAGTTGTTCGGCGAGCGCGCACGCACAGGCCGCCGCCGTCGGCGCAGCGGCCGCGATCCCGAGACCATCATCCGGCAGCTCAACGATCTCGCCCCCGGCTCACCGGTCGTGCACGAGGAATACGGCATCGGGCGCTATCTCGGGCTGACCACGCTCGAAGCGGGCGGCATCGAGGCCGAGTTCCTGCACCTCGAGTACGCCGACGGCGACAAGCTGTACGTCCCGGTGCAAGCGCTGGAACTCATCTCCCGCTACACGGGAGCGTCACCGGAAAACGCGCCGCTGCACCGGCTCGGCAGCGACCAGTGGGCAAGGGCCAAGCGCCGGGCGATCGAGAGAATCCGCGACGTCGCCGCCGAACTCCTCGACGTGTACGCGCGCCGCGCCGCCCGGCCAGGACACAGCTTCCGCTGGCCCGAAGCCGACTACCGCGGCTTCGAATCCGGTTTCCCGTTCGAACTGACCGAAGACCAGGGGCGCACGATCGACGACGTGCTCGAGGACCTCGCGTCGGACCAGCCCATGGACCGCGTCGTTTGCGGGGACGTCGGCTTTGGCAAGACCGAGGTAGCGCTGCGCGCGAGCTTCGCGGCCGTGCACGGCGGCAAGCAGGTCGCGGTGCTCGTACCGACGACGCTGCTCGCCCAGCAGCACGGCCAGACCTTCCGCGACCGCTTCGCCGACTGGCCCGTGCGCGTCGAGGTGCTGTCGCGCTTCCAGAGCGCCAAACAGGTCAGGGAGATCGTGGCAGGACTGCGCTCGGGCGCAGTCGACATCGTCATCGGCACCCATCGCCTGCTGCAGCACACCAAGGATTTTCACGACGTCGGGCTTGTGATCGTCGACGAGGAGCACCGCTTCGGCGTGCGCCACAAGGAGGCCATCAAGTCGCTGCGCAGCCAGGTGGACGTCCTGACGCTGACCGCCACGCCGATTCCGCGAACGTTGAACATGGCGCTCGGCGGGCTGCGCGAAATGTCGCTGATCACGACGCCGCCGGCCGAGCGCCTCGCCGTCAAGACGTTCGTCTCGGAATGGAACGACGTTCTCGTTCGCGAAGCCTGCCTGCGCGAAATCAAGCGCGGCGGCCAGGTGTACTTCATCCACAATCGCGTGGAGGACATCGGACGCATCGAACAGCACCTCGCGAAACTCGTTCCCGAGGCTGCGATTCGCATCGGTCACGGCCAGATGCCCGAGCGCGAACTCGAGCAGGTCATGCTCGACTTCTACCATCGGCGCTTCAACGTGCTGCTGTGCACGACGATCGTCGAGAGCGGCATCGACGTACCGACGGCGAACACGATCATCATCAATCGCGCGGACCGCTTCGGCCTCGCCCAGTTGCACCAGCTGCGCGGCCGCGTAGGCCGCTCCCACCACCGCGCCTACGCCTATCTCATTGCACCCCCGAAAGCCGCGATGACCGCGGATGCGGTCAAGCGACTCGAGGCCATCGATTCGCTCGAGGATCTCGGCGCAGGGTTCACGCTGGCGACGCACGACCTCGAGATCCGCGGCGCCGGGGAACTGCTCGGCGACGTGCAGAGCGGCCAGATCCAGGAGATCGGCTTCTCGCTGTACACCGAGCTGCTCGGGCGCGCCGTCGAGTAGCTGCGCGCCGGCGACGAGCCCGACCTCGAGGCTCCGCTGCACGCCGGCGTCGACATCAACCTGCACATCCCCGCCCTGCTGCCCGACGACTACGTGCCGGACGTGCACCTTCGGCTGATTCTCTACAAGCGCATCTCGGCCGCCGAGACGGCCGAGGAACTGCGCGATCTGCAGGTCGAGCTGATCGACCGTTTCGGCCTGCTGCCCGCGGCGACCAAAAACCTGATGCGCATCGCGGCCATCAGGAAACGCGCGGCAGCGCTCGGTATCGAGAAGATCGATGCGGCCGACGCCGGCGGCTACCTCGTATTCGGCGCCGAGAGCCGCATCGACCCGCTCGGGCTCGTCAAACTGGTGCAGAATGACGGTCGCCGCTATCGCCTGCAGGGCTCGCACCGCCTGCAAATTCGTGACGATCTTGCGGATATCGACAAGCGATTCGCTACAATCGAGAACCTGCTGGAGCACCTCGCTGTCAAAGAAGGACATGATGCTTAAGAAGTCGATCGGCTTGCTGGCCGCCCTGCTCGCCCTGCCTGTAATGGCGCAGGAAGCCAATGACGCGACGGAGGACGCCGAGATCCGGCGCTACACCGTCGAGGTCATCATCTTCCGATACAACCAGGAGGTCGGTGTCGGCAGCGAACGCTTCCTGCCCGACGAACCGCCGCCCGCACCGCTCGACGAGGAACTCGTCATCGTCGAGGAACCCCCGGCGTCGCCCGCCCGACCGTTGCCCTTGCCGGATGCCGAGCTGGTGCTCCTCGGCGCCCGGGAATACCGGCTCGACGACGTCTGGGACCGGCTCGAGCGGCTCGATGTCTATGAGCCCCTCATGCACTTCGGCTGGACGCAGGCCACGTGGCCGGAGGAGCAGACGATGGCGCTGCCCCTGCATCGATTTGCAAGGCCGCCGGCCGGCCTGGACGGCAGCCTGACGCTGTACCTGAATCGCTTCCTGCACCTCGTCGTCGACCTGCAGCTCGAGGCGCCCGAGTCGTTCGCACGGCAGCCTGCCCCGGCACTGGGCTACAGCGACCTGCCGGCGCGCCCCGTGCATTACCGAATCCGCGAGGACCGCATCCTGAAGAACGACGAATTGCGCTACTACGACCACCCGAAGTTCGGCGTACTCGCAACGGTCAGACGGTTCGAGGACGAGCCCGAGGACCCGACCGAGGGCGAGCTACTCGGCTACCCCGCCGAATAGATCGTCGAGGAATTTGCCGGCGCTGCGCGCGTCCTTTGCCGCATCCGCGACAACGACATCCGTCGACACCGTGACAAACCGCCCCGAGCTCGAACGCGGATGGTGCAGTCCGAGTTCCCGAACGGCCGTCGAGATGCGCGCCGCGAACTCGCGGACGTTGTGCTCGTCGGACGCGTGCGACAGCGCCACGAACAGGGCACCGCCCGGCCGGGCCACGACGTCGCTGGCGCGCCGCAGGCAGCGGCGTATGGCCTGCCCGACGCGACGCAGGCACGAGTCCGCCGCGTGGCGGCCGAACACCTCGACGTAGGCATCGAACTCGTCGAGTTCGAACGTTACGAGCGCAAGGCGGCCTTTCTCTCGTGCCGCAACCGCCCAGTCGTGCTCGAATACCTCGCGAAACGAGCGGGCGTTCAGCAGGCCCGTGACCGCATCGTCGCGCGACAGGTCCCGGACACGGTGTTTTGCCTTCAGCAGGGCGTGATGCATGTCGGCGTTGACGTTGCTCGACGACGACGTCAGGCTGCGCCAGTAGGCGGCGTAGTGCGTCACCGCCTCGTCGCCATCGACGACGACCGGCTTCAGGACCAGCAGGTACTCGCGGCTCCCGGATTCGACCGGGATACTCGTTTCCTGGCGCGCACGCACCGACTCGCTGACCTCGAGCGCCAGCTCGCGACCGCCGATTTCCTCGACCACGTCCGCAAAGGGTTTGCCGGCCACGCCGTCGCCGCCGACTGCCGTGAATGCCGGGTTGGCCAGGGCGACGGGCCAGTCGGGCTGGTCGACACTGACGATGAGCAGCGGCTCGGCCGTGCCGCCCAGCACTTCGACGAGGACATTGGGATTCAGGGACTTCATCGCCAGGCCATCATACCGCCGCGAAGAACGCTTCCAGTGTCGACATCGTCGCATTTCGAGCCTTTGCCGTGTTGGCGTCGACCGCGGCGTGAATCGGCTCGTCCCCGCGGCCTGCCGCCTCGTTGACGATCATCGCGAGGCACGCATATTCGAGACCGGCCTCGCGTGCGATGGCTGCCTCGGGCATCAGCGTCATACCGACGAAATCGGCGCCGTCGCGTTCGAGTCGGTCGATCTCGGCGGCCGTCTCCAGGCGAGGCCCCTGCGTGACCGCGTAGACGCCCCCGTCGTGGCACGGCACGCCGGCTTTCGCGGCAGCCGCGAGCAAGCCTGTGCGAAGCGATTCCGAAAACGGCGCCGTGAAATCGATATGGGTAAGGTTGCCGCGCCGCGTGTCGTAGATCGTGTGGGCCCGCCCCCACGTATAGTCGATGAGCTGTGCCGGCACGGCGAGCTGTCCGGCACGGCAAAGACTTGAGATCACGCCGACCGTGTTCACGCCGACGACGGCATCGACACCGAGTTTCTTCAGCGCCAGTACGTTGGCGCGGTAGTTGACGAGGTGCGGCGGAATCGTGTGCGAATCGCCGTGGCGCGCGAGGCAGAAAACGCCAACGTCGCCGAAACACAGGCGGTGCACCGGCGCCGACGGCAAGCCGAACGCCGTCTCGACCTCCGAGCCCGCGTCCCGTTTCCCCAAGCCGCTCCAGCCACTGCCAAGAATCAATCCGTAGGTTGTTGCCACGCCTCCTCCCTAGGCATCCAGGTGAAACTCCGGCCGGTCGCTCCAGTGACTGAATCGCGCGTTGATCGACTGCCATTCGTCGCTGGCGAGCAGACTCTCGCGCAGTGGGTGACCCGTACCGTGCAAGCGAGCCAGGCGCACCAGCGACAACGGGTTGGACCAGTCGCCGAGCGCATCGACGGCCTCGTGCGCGGCGTCGCGGTCGTTGCACACGAGGATCATGTCGCAGCCCGCATCGAGTGCAAGCCGCGCCCTCTCCGCCATCGAGCCGTAATCGCGCGTGGCCTTCATGCTGAGGTCGTCGCAGAACACGGCGCCGCCGAACCCGAGGCGGTCGCGCAGTTCACGCTGGATCCAGTACCGCGAGAATCCGGCCGGCTGCGCGTCGATCTTTTCGTAGACGATGTGCGCGAGCATGACCCCTGCGATCGCGCCGGTACTGACCAGGCGCTCGTAAGGCCGCATGTCATCGAGGACGACACCGTAGTCGCGCCGGTCGACCGGCAGCTTGAGGTGCGAGTCTGCGACGACCGCGCCGTGCCCCGGGAAGTGCTTGGCCACGGCCGCCATGCCGGCGCTGCGCAAGCCGCGCGCAAACGCGTTCGCGAGGTCCGCCACGACGTCGGGTTTGCGGTGAAAAGCGCGGTCGCCGATGATCTCGCTGACTCCCCAGTCGAGATCGACGCAGGGCGCAAAGCACAGGTCGATCCCCGCGGCGCGCAGCTCCGAGGCGATCAGCCAGCCCGCTTCGCGGGCGGCCTGCCGTCCCGCGTCGCGGTCACGGTCGAATTCGCGGCCGATACGGCGCATCGGCGGAATCTGCGTGAACCCGTCGCGAAAGCGCTGCACGCGTCCACCTTCGTGATCGACGGCGACCAGCAGCGGCGGACTGCGCAGCGCACGGATCTCGGCCACGAGGTCGGTGACCTGCTCGACGGATTCGAAATTGCGCGTGAACAGGATGACGCCGCCCACGGCGGGCTCCCGCAACAGGTCGCGGTCCGCCGGACTCGGGCTGAGTCCCTCGATGTCGAGCATTACGGGTCCGAGTGACATCCGTCGTGCCTCGCTGAAGTGGGTTCAGGCGTTCGCGAACACTGCGATTGATTCTACATGCGCCGTGTGCGGGAACATATCGATGATCCCCGCCGCTTCGAGTCGATAGCCTTTTTCATTGACGAGGATACCCGCATCGCGCGCGAGCGTGCCCGGATGGCAGGACACGTAGACGATGCGTTCGGGGGCAAACATGTCGATGCGCTCGACCACGCGGTCCGCGCCGCTGCGTGCCGGATCCAGCAGCATGCGGTCGCAGCCGTCGCGCACCCAGCCTTCGGTTCCATCGATCTTGGCCAGATCGGCCACGCGGAATTCGACGTTGCCGATGGCGTTGCGCGCCGCGTTGTGCGCAGCACGCTGCGTCAGGCCGGCGTCGCCCTCGACGCCGAGCACGCTCCCCGCGCCGCGAGCGAGCGGCAGCGAGAAATTGCCGATGCCGCAGAAGAGATCCAGGACGCGATCGTCCGGTCCCGCTGCGAGCTGCTCGACGGCGAAGTGCACCATGCGGCGATTGATCTCGCCGTTGACCTGAACGAAATCGACGGGCTCGAAATCGATGCGCACGTCGAACTCGGGCAGCGTGTAGCAGAGCGGCTCCACGTCGCCGTCCGGGTACAGCAGCTCGACCGAATCGAGACCGCCCCCCTGCAGGTAGATGCGCAAGCCATGGGACTCGCCAAAGTCGCGGAACCGCTGCAGGTCGTCACCCCCGGGCGTATCGAGCACTCGAAACACGAGCGCGGTGGCGTTCTCGGCGACCGCGACCTCGATTTGCGGCAGGCGCGCCCGGATCGACAGGCCGCTGATCAGCTCGCTGAGATCTGCAATCAGCGCATCCACGGGCGCTGCCAGCACCTCGCAGCGCTGCATGTCGGTAATGAACGGTGCGTGCCGCTCGCGAAAGCCCACCAGTGCCCTGCCCTTGGCGTAGACGTCCTTGACCGCCAGGCGGGCGCGGCGCCGGTAGTTCCAGGCCGGGCCCGTCATCGGTGGCAGCCAGGTTCCCGGCTCGACCCGGCCAATGCGCGCCAGGTTGTCGCGCAAGGTCTGCGCCTTGATGTCGCGCTGGTGTTCCGCGCTGACATGTTGCAATGCGCAGCCGCCGCAGCGTCCGAACACCTCGCACTTCGCCTCGATACGATCGGGCGATGCCTCGTGAATCTCGAGCAATTCCGCTTCGTCGAAATTGCGACGGAACTTGCGGCGCTGGTACGTGACGGTTTCGCCCGCCAGCGCGCCGGCCACGAACACCTTCTTGCCCTCGGTCGACGCGATGCCGCGGCCGTCGTGAGTCACGGCCGCGATCGTCGCCGTTTCCGGCTCGCGACGTTTCCTGCGCGCCACCGGCTTACCCGGCCCAGGCGGCGAGGAATTCGTCGAGGTGCGGCTTCTTCATGCCTTTCAGCGTATCGCGAACCAGCCGGTATTCGCGTTCGAGGTCGCGATCGTCGAGGTGCCCGCGCATGTATTCGAAGCGCAGGTAGACGAGCCACGTGTTGAGGACGTCGGTCTCGCAATAATCCCGAATCTCGGCGATGCCGCCCTGCAGGAACGTGTCCCAGACCTTGTCGCCGCTCATGCCGAGTTTCCCGGGGAATCCCAGCATCACGGCAATCTCGTCGAGCTTTGCAAACGCACGGTTGTTGAAGTTGGCCAGCACGTCCATCAGGTCGACGTGGCGCCAGTGGTAGCGACTCAGGTAGTTGTTCCACTTGAAATCGCGGTCCGAGTCGCCCGTCTCCCAGTAACGCGGCGCCTGGATGCCGTGCTTGAGCGCCCGGTAGTGCAGCACGGGCAGATCGAAACCGCCGCCGTTCCACGACACGAGGTCCGGCGAAAAACGTTCGATGCCGTCGAAAAACCGCCGCACGAGTTCAGCCTCGTCCGCATCCTCGTCACCGAGGCTCCAGACCTTGAACGTATCGGCCGTGCGAAACGTGACCGAGATGGCCACGACGCGGTGCTGGTGCAGCGGCAGGAAGTCGTGCCCGACGGCCTGCTGCCGCTTGAACGTCATGGCCGTCGCGACGTCCTCGTCAGACAGACCGTCGAGGTCGAACAGCAGGCGGCCGGCCTCGACGTCCGGGATCGTTTCGATATCGAAAGTGAAACAGTGCATTCTGGTTCCTAGGTTTTCTCTGTCGCGGACTCGACCACGGCGAACGCCAGGACGAGTCCGGCGTCATCGGTCAGGCTGACGTGTCCGCTGCCGATACCGAGGCGCGCGCACACGCGGCTGCCGCGCTCGGACCAGACGACGACCGGCCTGCCCCAGTCGTTGTTGAGGATACCGACGTCGCGTAGCCAGACGCCATGGGCGAAGCCGGTGCCCATCGCCTTGACCGTCGCTTCCTTGCCCGCAAATCGCATCGCGAGGAATCGCACCTTGTCGGTAGTGCCGCGATACAGTTCGAGTTCCTCTTCCATCAGGATGCGGCGGGCGAAGTGATCGCCGAAGCGATCGTAGATCCCCTGCACGCGGCTGAGTTCGACGATGTCGGTACCGATCCCGAAGATCACCGGCGCGGCTCCGCCCGCGCTTTCAGCATACGGCGCTTCATTTCGCTCACCGCCATCGCCAGCCCGTCGAACACGGCACGGGCGACGATCGCGTGCCCGATATTCAGTTCGACGATTTCCTCGATGGCTGCGATCGCCTGTACGTTGCGGTAATGCAGGCCGTGGCCCGCATTGATGACGAGCCCCTTGCCGTGCCCGTAGCGCGCCGCTTCGGCGATGCGCTCGAGCTCGGCGGCCTGTTCATTGCCCTCGGCGTCCGCGTACTGCCCGGTGTGCAGCTCGACAACTGGCGCGCCCGCCGCGACCGCCGCGTCGAGTTGCTCGCGGTCCGGATCGATGAAGAGCGAAACGCGGATGCCCGCCGCACCGAGTTCGTCACACGCAGACCGAATCCTGTCGACCTGCCCGGCGACGTCGAGTCCGCCCTCGGTAGTCAGTTCCTCGCGTTTTTCGGGCACGAGGCAGACGTCGCGCGGCGCGACGCGCTTCGCGATCGCGATCATTTCGTCGGTGACGGCCATCTCGAGGTTCATGTGCGTGCGCATGACCTCGTTGATCTCGTCGAGATCGTGGTCCTGGATGTGGCGCCGGTCCTCGCGCAGGTGCACGGTAATGCTGTCCGCGCCGGCCTGTTCGACGATGTGGGCCGCCTCCGCGGGCCGCGGGTAACTCGTGCCGCGCACCTGTCGCAGTGTCGCCACGTGGTCGATATTGACGCCGAGGCAAATCGGCCGGGGTTTGCTCATCGCTCAGGTCCCAGGGTCGCGCGGAGGCGCAATTCTACCGCGATGCATGTCGCGCAGCACCTTGCGGCTCTTCAGTTCCTTGCCGCCGAGATGGTAGGCGATGACAGCACGCAGCAACCGTCCGGCGGCCTGCAGCACGTCACCATCGTCGAATTGCCGCGCAGCGATGCCGAGGAGCGCGGACCCGCGGAAGACGAGCGGGCCGTCGGCGCGTGACACGGGCACCGGTCCCTGGCCGGCGCGATAGTCGTAGCTGCACGCGGGGTCGATCGCCTCGTCACCGCCCGCGGCCGTGTCGAGTGTGACCGCATAGCCGAGCAGTCCGAGCAGGTCGAGTTCGACGTTGCGCAGCGTGGCGGCAAGGTCGACACCGTTCCCGAGCGCGGGGATCGCATCGGCATACAGCGCATAGATCTCGGGCTGCGGGTCGTGCCGGTGCAGCAGGTGCAGTATCAGTTCGTTGACGTAATAGGCGGCGAGCAACGCATCGCCGTGCAATGCCGCCGGCGGACCGGCAGCCTCGGCACCTGTCAGCGTGCCGAGATCGGATTTCGCCACCCACGAGACGCGCAGGGGAAGGAACGGACGCAAGACGCCCGCGAGCCGGGAGCGCGCGCCGCGGCTTCCCCTGGCCACGAGGGCGATCTTGCCGTGGTCGCGCGTCAACACGTCGAGGAGCTGGCTGGTATCGCGAAACGGCCGGTGATGCAGTATGTAGCCGGGTTCCTGTTGGACGCGCCTGCTCATCGGGCCGTCAGGGCGCCTCGTACCCGAGGTTCATGAGGTCCTGCTCGTTGTCGGCCCAGTTGGACTTGACCTTGACCCACAGCTCGAGATGCACGTTGCAGCCGAGCTGCTCTTTGAGTTCGAGGCGCGCGGCGCGCCCGATGCGCTTCAGCGTGCTGCCCCCGCGCCCGACGACGATGCCCTTCTGGCTGTCCCGCTCCACCCAGATGGTCGCGTCGATCGTGACGGCCCCGTCCTCCTCCAGGAATCGCTCGACCTGGACGGTCAGCCCGTACGGCAGTTCCTGGTGCAGCATCAGCGTCAGTTTTTCGCGGATGACCTCGGCCGCATGAAATTCGCGGCTGCGGTCCGTGTGCATGTCTGCGGGAAACAGCGGCGGCGACTCGGGCAGGAAAGACGGCAACAGGTCGACCAGCGGCTCGAGATTGTCGCCCTTCAGCGCCGACATCGGCACGATCTCGGCGAAGTCCAGGCGTGCCGACATCAGCGCCATCGCATCCAGCAGCTTTTCCTTCGGATGGACCTTGTCGACCTTGTTGAGTACCGCGATCACGGGCGCGCGTACGTTTCGCAGGCGCCGCAACACGTCATCGTCTTCGCTGGTCCAGTGGCTCGCGTCACTGACG
>JBFGYM010000044.1:0-13929 GCA_041587435.1 Woeseiaceae bacterium | reverse complement strand
GAAGCGCCGCCGGACACGAAATACGTTCGCCACGTCAGGATGCGCAGCGAGCGGCTGTCGGAATTCTGGGGCGAGGACGTGTTTCTCGGCGCCCACGTGCTGGTGCCGGAGGGGTTCGACGAGCATCCCGATGCACGCTATCCGCTGATGGTCTTTCACGGCCACTTCCCGAGCGACTTCGGCGGATTCCGGACGGAACCGCCCGATCCCGATCTCGAGCCCGAGTACAGCGAACGATTTGGCGTCGAGGGCTACAATCTCATCGAGCAGCAGGAAGCCTACGACTTCTACCGGCAGTGGACCAGCGACGACTTCCCGCGCTTCCTCATTGTCGAGATCCAGCACCCGACGCCGTACTACGACGACTCCTATGCCGTGAATTCGGCCAGCCAGGGACCGTACGGCGATGCGCTGAACCACGAGCTTATCCCGTTTATCGAAGAGCAGTTCCGCGGCCTCGGCGAAGGATGGGCGCGTTTCACGTACGGCGGTTCCACGGGCGGATGGGAAGCCATGGCCACACAGGTCTTTTATCCCGACGAGTACAACGGCGCCTTCATCGCATGCCCGGACCCGATCGATTTCCGCGCCTACATGACAATCAACATCTACGAGGACCGGAACGCCTACTGGTACGTCAGCGAATGGCAAAAGCTGCCGCGGCCGGCGCACCGCGATTACCTCGGCCATGTGACCGTCGATCAATACGCCTACAACCGCTTCGAAGCCGCACTGGGCGACAAGGGTCGCTCGGGGCAGCAGTACGATATCTGGGAGGCGACCTACTCGCCGATGGGCGAGGACGGTTACCCCGTCCGGCTGTGGGACAAGGAGACAGGCGCGATCGATCACGACGTCGCCGCGTACTGGCGCGAGAATTACGACCTCGTGCACATCCTGCGACGCGACTGGTCGACGCTCGGACCGAAGCTGCAGGGCAAGCTGCACATCTACGTGGGCGACATGGACAATTACTACCTTAACAATGCCGTCTACCTTGCCGAGGAGTTTCTCGAGAACACGACCGAACCGCACTACGACGGTATCGTCGACTACGGCGACCGGGCCGAACACTGCTGGAACGGGGACCACGAGAACGGCAATCACATCTCGCGACTGCGCTACAACACGATGTACCTGCCGCGCATTCTCGAACGCATCGAGCGGACCGCACCGAAGGGCGCCGACCTTCAGAGCTGGCGCCATTAAGCGGCTTCCCTGCCGATAAAAAATGGTATCGTCGGGCAATAAGAACCGGGGGGTGGGATGACGAAGCTCTTTGACGAGCTCAAGCGACGCAACGTGGTGCGTGTGGGCATCGCCTACATTATTCTCGGCTGGGTCGTTCTCCAGGTCGGCGACGTCCTGTTCGACATGTTCGGTACGCCCGACTGGGTCGGCAAGACGCTCGCGGTGCTGCTCGCCCTCGGCTTCCCGTTTGCCTGCCTGTTCGCCTGGGCCTTCGAACTGACGCCCGAGGGCATCAAGAAGACCAAAGAGGTCGATCATTCGCGATCGATCACGCATTCGACGGGCCGCCGGCTCGACCGGGTCATAATCATCGCGCTCGTCGTCGCACTCGGCTATTTCATCTGGGAGCGGCAAACGCTCGTGGATCCCGAAGCATCGGTCACCGAGACCGGCAGCATCGATCGTTCGATCGCCGTGTTGCCGTTCGTGAACATGTCGTCCGACCAGGAACAGGAATGGTTCGCCGACGGGCTGACCGAGGAGATCCTCAACGCGCTGGCGCGCACGCCCGACCTGCTCGTGGCTTCGCGCACCTCGTCTTTCCAGTACAAGGGCCAGAACACGGATATCTCGGCCATCGCCAAGGCGCTCGGTGTCGCTCACGTACTCGAGGGTTCCGTGCGGCGCGGCGGCGATCGCCTGCGCGTGACGGCGCAGCTGATTCGGGCTCACGATGGCTTTCACCTCTGGTCCGAGACGTTCGATCGTGCACCCGAGGATGTCATCGCAATACAGGAGGACGTTGCGTTCGAAATAGCGAACGCGCTCGACACGGCGATGGATCCGGAAGCGTTGAAGCGAATGGTCTCGGCAGGCACGTCATCTGTGTCGGCTTACGAGGCGTATCTCGAGGGTCTTGCTCACGGGGGTCGCTCGGGAGCCACAGGCGATCCCGTCGACTGGGGCGCCGCATTGCATGCCTTTGAGCGTGCCACGGAAATCGATCCGAACTTCGCCGAGGCCTGGTTCCACCAGATGCAGTTCTGGGAGTCGCAACTGGGTGTTACGGACGTGGGGTCGGATACGTCGAAATTGCCTGCCGACGAGAAGATGTCGCGATTCGTGGCGGCAGCCGATGCCGCAATCCGGGCGGCCGCGGATGACGACCGGGTGTTGCTCTACAAGGCGAACAAAGCCGATGGCGAGTTGCGCTTCCGTGACGGCATCTGGTTTGCAGAGCAGTTCATCGAGAAGTACCCCAACGACGTTACAGGGTATTCGACGCTGACGAGTGTGGCCGCGTCGATGCGTGATGCAGAGGTCGTCCGACGCCACTACCCGCAAATGCGCAAGCTCGCCGCCGACGATGCCATCGAGCTCAATGTGCTACTGAATAACCTGTTGTTCGTCGGGTTACCCGGGGAAGCAGCTGAGATGGCGCGCGAAATCCTGCCGAAGTTCCCGCAGCACGGCTTCATCACCTACCAGTCGCATCGCATCCTCCTCTGGAACGGCGCGACGGCCGAAGCAAAGAAGTGGATCCCGGCGATTCGCGGCGCGGACTTCCCCGACGAGAACATCTGGTTAGTCGAGCTACGACAGGCGTGTGCCGAGGGCGATTCGGCCACGGCGGAACCGCTGGCGCGCCGCCTGCTCGAGTTCGACAGCGGCGACTCGGCCAGCGATTCGAGCCTGAAGTTCATTGCGCACCAGATCATGGGGCGGCCCGAAGAGGCCCACGCGGTTTTGCTCGACCTCGACCTCGGCATACAGGCCTTGCGCAGCTATCTCGGCTACCCGTATTTCAATCACACGCTCTTTCCGCAGCTCGCGGAAATTCTTGAGAAGCAGGGCGTCGAGCGACCGTACGTCGACAGGCCACCCTACGCCTGCAAGACGTGATTTGTTCCCGGGGATTCAGACAAGGTTGGCCGTCGCGAGAATCTGGTGCACGTTCTGTTGCAGCGGCAGCATGCCGTTGAGCAGCGCATCGGACTCGCGACGCCCGGCGACGTAGTCCTCGACGCAGCGCAGCACGGCCGGAGTGCGCAACGTGGTGCGTCGCCGGCGGATGTCCTCGAGCGTCATCCAGCGCCGCGACAGGATTCCCTCGTCGAGAGGCAGGGACTCGTCGCAGGACACGAATGCTGCGGAATAGACAATGCGCAGGAATTGCTGGCGCGTCTGCGGGTGAATCCAGAGGTACACGCCGATCATGTCACCGCACTCGACCGTGCAACCGGACTCCTCGAGCACCTCGCGCACGACGGCCTGTTCGGGTGACTCGTCCGCTTCGATGTGTCCGCCGGGCTGCGTGAACACGCGCCGGCCCATCGCATGCTCCTCGACGAGCAGAAACTGGTTGTCGTGCTCGATGACCGCGGCGACAGTCAGGTCGGTGGGGTACATGCGTTGTCAGATGCCGAGTTGGCGAAATTCCAGTTCCGTCTCGCTGGCCAGCCAGATCTCGTCGAACATCTTGCTGTACAGCTTGGCGACTGCGGGTTCGTATGTGTCGGCGATGCCTTCCCAGCGCGGCGCCTGCAGACGGTAGACGAGGGCGGTTTCATCGGCGATGCAGAATGCCTCGGCATGCGTGCGCAAGTCCTCGCGCACGTGCCGGAATTCGATGTAGGTGTTCAGGCGGCGGCCCAGGTGCACGAAGTTGTTGCCATTCTTGACCGCCCGCGTCGGGTCGGCGATGAGGACGCGAATGCGTGCGTAGGTCTGCGACAGGACGAGGCGCTTGATGATCTCGAGAAACTCGGGGTCGTCGTAAATGCCGGGTTCGAGGTCGTGCGTAAAGATGGACACCTTGCGCGAGGCCTCGCGCACTACCTCGATAGCAGCCTCGCGCATCTCGTCACGAGTCGAGATGACCCAGCGCTTTCCCTTCTGTCGTGCCTGTTCCATACGTCGCTCATCTTAACGGCGGAGCCGGATTCGCAGTGCCAACTGCGTCACGTTTTGGATCATGTTTCCCAGTTGCAAACTATTCCCATCCCGCACCAGCCAAGCGATTCAGCCGGACTGCGCCGATCGTCCCAGCTGCGATTTACTTCACATATGGTCACCAATTCCCTGTTAGCTCAAATGCGCCCGATTCGAGCATCCAGCGAACCAGTTCGGCGTGACCCGCTGTCCCGGGCAGCGGACCGCGAAGGCGGCGCGCCGTGCAAAGGTCCTGGAAGAACCCCGCGGTGCCGGCCGGCAGCCTTCGGCAGCGGCCGTTGACGTAGGCCGAGGTTCCGTCGGACGCCATCCGCGCCATGCCGTGCACCTCGATCGACATGCCGCAATCGAGCCCGTCGAGCACGCTGTCGGCCTCTTCGGGCGTCGCGATGTCCGGTGTCATCCAGTCCTTGGTTTGCGTGACGAAGCGACCCAGCGCCATGGCGACGTCGTCCCGTTCTGCGCCGGCGGAGGCGAGCAGGTTCGAGGCGCGGCGCACGGCTTCGTCGGAGATGCGGCCGCCGGCTTCGTGAATCGCGAGATCCGGGTCCTCGTAGAACGGGTCAACGCTCGCGCTGTCCGGCAACTCGGCCGCGAGGTCGGATAGCTGTGGCGCGCGCATGCCGATCGAGTACGTCATGCACGCGCGCTGCGCGGTACCCCAGTGGACGACGCCGGGCGGCAGGTAGAGCACATCGCCCGATGTGGCGAAGTGACGCTCGCCGCCCGGGAATTCCTCGGTCAGCGCGAGATCGTCGCTGGCCGACGTATCGTCCGGGACGGGAGCTTCGGTCAGGCGCCACTCGCGAATGCCGATGCCCTGGCACAGGAACACGTCGTAGTGATCGCGATGCGGGCCGACACCGCCGCCCGGCGCAGCAAAGCTGACCATGAGGTCGTCGATTCGCCAGTCGGGGATGAAAGGCACGAGTGCAAACAGCCGGCGCATCGCGGGCACGTGTTTCTCGACGTCGTGAACGAGCAGCGTCCAGTCACGCCGCGGCAGTTGCGACAGTTCGTCCGCCGGGAACGGCCCGTTCTCTGCGCGGTAACGGGTGCGGGCGCCAGTGCGGTCGACGAAGACGAGTCGCGACTCGACGTCCTCGAGCGTGGCGAGCCAGGCGAGTTCGTTGCGCGTAATGGTCGGCCGCAGCGGCGCGGCGCCCTGCGGCATGAACAGCGGGCGCTTCTGCCAGTGGCGTCGGAGAAACTGCTCGGCGCTCAGATTGCCGGGGAGTTTCAGCATGGCGAAGCGCTCAGATATCGCGCGCCTGTTGTGCGGCGATGCCGACGTAAGTCTCGGGAGTCAGCTCGAGGAGGCGTTGCTTCTCGCCGTCGGGAATGTCGAGCGTTCCTATGAAGTCGCGCATTACGTCCTGCGTCACGGACTGTCCGCGCGTCAGCGCCTTGAGTTTTTCGTAGGGATTCGGCACGCCGTAGCGGCGCATGACGGTTTGCACGGCCTCGGCAAGTACCTCCCATGCCCCGGCCACGTCTTCCCGGATCGCCGTTTCGTTGACCTGCAGCTTGCCGACACCTTTGACCAGCGACTGCAACGCAATCATCAGGTAGCCGGCCGCGACGCCGAGATTGCGCTGCACCGTCGAGTCCGTGAGATCGCGCTGCCAGCGCGAAATCGGGAGTTTCTCGGCGAAGTGGCCGAACAGGGCGTTGGCCATTCCGAGGTTGCCCTCGGCGTTCTCGAAGTCGATCGGATTGACCTTGTGGGGCATCGTCGACGAGCCGACCTCGTCCCTGGCGACTTTCTGCCGGAAGTACCCGAGCGAGATATAGCCCCACACGTCGCGCGCGAAATCAATCAGGATCGTGTTGTAGCGCGCCAGTGCGTGACAGTACTCGGCCGTCCAGTCGTGAGGTTCGATCTGGGTCGTGTAGGGATTCGCCTCGAGCCCGAGCGACTCGATGAACTCGCGGCTGATCGTGCGCCAGTCGAGTTCCGGGTACGCGACGACGTGCGCGTTGTAGTTGCCGACCGCGCCGTTGAACTTGCCGAGGATCGCAACGGCCGCAAACCGTTGCTCGGCGCGTTCCAGACGCGCGCACACATTGGCGAGTTCCTTGCCCAGGGTCGTCGGGCTGGCCGTTTGGCCGTGCGTGCGCGACAGCATGGCGACGTCCGCGTGGGCGCGGGCCATGTTCTTGAGCCGGGTCCTCAGGTCGCGCATCGCGGGCAGCAACGCGTCCGAGCGCGCCGCACGCAGCATGAGCGCGTACGACAGGTTGTTGATGTCCTCGGACGTGCAGCCGAAATGCAGAAAGTCCTTCAGCGGCTGCGTCTCCGGCCCGTCGCCGAGTTTTTCGCGGATGAAGTACTCGACGGCCTTGACGTCGTGGTTGGTCTTCGCCTCGATGGCCTTGACGCGCTCGGCGTCGTCCAGCGAGAAGTCGTCCACGATGTTGTTGACGACGTCCTTCATGACGGACGACACAGGG
Source organism: Woeseiaceae bacterium (assembly GCA_041587435.1). GTDB lineage: Bacteria > Pseudomonadota > Gammaproteobacteria > Steroidobacterales > Woeseiaceae > UBA1847. The sequence continues at coordinate 7,332 of JBFGYM010000044.1, read as the reverse complement.
CCGATTTCCTCGACACCGGGAACGTCGGCGAGCCACTGCAGCCAGCGGACCTCGACCAGGACGCGGAAGCGAATCAGGCCGTATTCGGAAAAGACGTCGCGGAGCTTGCTGACCTTGTCGGCGTAGCGGCCGTCGGCCGGGGACAGGGCTTTCAGGGTCGAGACTTTCATACGTGGAAAACCGGTGTAGACTTGCGCGCGCAAAGCGCGAATCATACACCTTTTCCCGCTAACAAACGGGGTGCGCCGAGCACCCAACGGAGCAGTCTTTGCCATGAGCGACAAGGCATTTCGTATCGAACACGACAGCATGGGCGAACTCCAGGTCCCGGAGGACGCGCTGTGGGGCGCGCAGACGCAGCGCGCCGTCAACAACTTCCCGATCTCGGGCCTGACGATGCCGCGGCAGTTCATCGCCGCCCTCGGGCTCGTCAAGTGGGCCGCGGCCGGCGCCAACGCGGAACTGGGCCTGATAAAGAGTGACGTGGCGATCGCGATCCAGAAAGCGGCACTCGCGGTTTCCGGGGGCGAGTACGACCGCCACTTCCCGATCGACGTATTCCAGACCGGTTCCGGGACGAGTTCGAACATGAACGCCAACGAGGTGATCGCGCACCTCGCCACCGCGGCGCACGGCGCCGAGGTGCACCCCAACGACCATGTCAACATGAGCCAGAGCAGCAACGACGTGATCCCGACGGCCGTGCACGTCAGCGCGGCAGTGGCGATCCAAGAAAAGCTGCTGCCGGCACTCCGGCACCTGTCCGAGACGCTCGAGACGAAGGCCGGCGAGACCGACAGGATCGTCAAGACGGGCCGCACGCACCTGATGGACGCCATGCCCGTGACGCTCGGCCAGGAGATCCGCGCCTGGCAGTTCCAGATCGACCAGGGCATCGAGCGCATCGGCGACTCGATGCAGCGGCTGACGGCGCTGGCCCAGGGCGGCACCGCCGTCGGCACGGGCATCAACGCGCACCCCAAGTTCGGCAGGAAGGTGGCGGTCCTGCTCAGCGAGCGAACCGGCCTGCCGTTCAAGGCGGCCGACAACCAGTTCCAGTCGCTGAGCTGTCAGGACGCGGCCGTCGAGATGTCGGGCCAGCTGCGCACGCTGGCCGTCAGCCTGACCAAGATCGCCAACGACCTGCGGTGGATGAACTCCGGGCCGCTGGCCGGTTTCGGCGAGATCGCCCTGCCGGCGCTGCAGCCCGGCTCGAGCATCATGCCGGGCAAGGTCAATCCCGTGATCCCGGAAGCCGTGGCGATGGTCGCGGCGCAGGTCATCGGCAACGACGCGACCATCACGATGGGCGGCCAGTCGGGCAATTTCCAGCTCAACGTCATGCTGCCGGTCGTGGCCTACAACCTGATCCAGAGCATCGAGATCCTGGCGTCCGCGAGCAGCGTGCTCGCCGACAAGGCCGTCGCCGGTTTCACGGTCAACGAGGAGAACATCCAGCGGGCCCTGGGCCGCAACCCGATCCTCGTGACGGCGCTGAATCCCGTCATCGGCTACGAACTCGGCGCCGCGGTGGCCAAGAAGGCCTACGCCGAGGGTCGCGCGGTCAAGGACGTCGCCAAGGAAATGACGGAGCTGACCGACGAGGAACTCGACCGCCTGCTCGACCCGGCCGCCCTGACCGAGGGCGGAATCAAGCATTAACGGCCGGGCGACAGGCAGCCCCTTTACGGCAGACGCGCTGCGTGCCCGGTTCGCCGGCACGCGGCTGCCCGAGGACCCGCTCGAGGTCACGATGCCGCCCGGGCTGCGGCGCTGGCCGCACGCCATGCGTGAGCAACTGGCCGGGCCCCTGACACCGGCGGGCGTGCTGGTACCGATCCTGGAACGCACCGAGGGCCTGTCCATCCTTCTGACGCAGCGCGCGACGGACCTCAAGCACCACGCCGGGCAGGCCAGCTTTCCGGGCGGCCGCATGGAAGAACACGACGTGACCGTGCAGGACACGGCGCTGCGCGAGACCCACGAGGAAGTCGGCATCGAACCGGGCATGATCGACGTGATCGGCTACCTCCGCGCCATGCCGACGATCACGGGGTTTGCCGTGACGCCCGTGGTCGGCCTCGTCAGCGCCGAAGCCCGGCTCGTCATCGACCGGACCGAGGTGGACTACACGTTCGAAGTGCCGCTCGATTTCCTTCTCGACGAGGACAACGACCAGCTCGTCGAGCGCGAGTGGGGCGGCAATGCGTTTCGGCTGAAGGAGTTCCATTACGCCGGCGAGCGCGTCTGGGGTGCAACGGCCTACATGCTGCTCGCATTTAGGAAATTCGTTTTAAATAAATAAGTTATGGCAAGTATCGAGAAATTACTTGAAATAATGCGGCGCCTGCGCGATCCGGATTCCGGGTGCCCGTGGGACCTCGAGCAGGACTTCTCGACGATCGCGCCGTACACGATCGAGGAGGCCTACGAGGTGGCCGACGCGATCGAACGCAAGGACTGGGACGAGCTGCAGGGCGAACTCGGCGACCTCTTGTTCCAGGTCGTGTTCTACGCCCAGATGGCGCAGGAAAAGGGTTATTTCACCTTCGATGACGTCACGGGCGGCATCACGAGGAAGATGATCCGGCGCCATCCGCACGTGTTCGGAGACGTCGAGGAAAGCGATGCCCGCGACGTCAAGCGGCGCTGGGAGGACATCAAGGAAGCGGAGCGGGAACAGCACGACGACGGCAGTGCGCTGGCCGGCGTCGCCCGGGCGCTGCCGGCCCTGAAGCGGGCGCAGAAGCTCGGCAAGCGCGCCGCGCGCGTCGGCTTCGACTGGCCGGACCGCCGTGGCGTGCACGAGAAGATCCACGAGGAGCTCGACGAGCTCGAGGCCGCGGCCGGCGGCCGCGATCCCGCATCGATCGAGGACGAGGTCGGCGACCTGCTGTTTGCCGTCGTCAACCTGGCGCGGCATCTCGAGGTCGACCCCGAAAAGGCCCTGGCGGGCGCCAACCGGAAATTCGAGCAGCGCTTCCGCGCCATGGAAGCGGCCGTGCAGGCGGACGGCGCCGCGCTGGACCGTCTCAACGTCGAATCGCTCGACCGGTACTGGCGCAAGGCCAAGAAAGAGGTCGGATAATTCTCGCAAATACAGGGGTTTGCACGTTCAGGCGGCGTTCATTACGGTGGCCCTAATCTGTCCCCAGGCTGGCAACAGGTCAGTCGGCACTGAAAAGGACAGGACCATGAACGCAAGAACACGTATCGCTACCTTGGGCATAGCGGCGATGCTGTTTGGCAGCACCGCCTGGGCTGACCACGACCGTCGTGCTCAGTTCGACTACGCCAGGGTCATTTCGGCCGAACCGATCATCAACTACGTGACGGTCTCGACGCCGGTGCGCGAGTGCTGGGAAGAAATGCACTACTACAACGTGGACCGGCATCGTGCGGACCGCGGCGCGAGCACGCTGGTCGGCGCCGTCATCGGTGGCGTGATCGGACACCAGTTCGGCAGCGGGCGCGGCAACGACGCGGCCACGGTTGCCGGCACGCTGATCGGCGCGGCCATCGGCAACGACGCCGCGCGCGAACGCCACGGTTACGGCGAAGAGCGGATTGCCCGCCCGGTCGAGCGTTGCGAGACGCGCTATCGGCAGCATCGCGAAGAGCGCATCGACGGCTACCGTGTGCTGTACCAGTACCACGGCCAGCGCTACATGACCGAAATGCCGTACGACCCGGGCAAGAAGATCCGCGTCCGCGTCGACGTGCGGCCGGCCAGGTAGGCAGGGACGGCTGTGACGCGCTTCGTTGCAATCAGGCGGCGCCCGTACCACACTTGTGGGATGCGTCTCGGACTGGCAGCACTGGTGTTGGCCGCAGCGGCATTGCTGCCGCTGCGCGCCGACGCGTTCGACCTCGAGGATGCTCTCAAGCGTCAGCACGTGCAGTACCAGGGAGAGCCGCAGCTCGAGGTCGCGCAGAACAACGGCATGACGTTGTCCGAGGCGATCGAGTCGGTACGCCGCCGCACCGGGGGGCGCGTCGTGAGCGCGGAGACCCGCATCCAGAACGGCCGCGAAGTACATCACATCAAGGTTTTGACCGAGGACGGCAAGGTCCGTACCCACAAGGTCAACGGCCGCCGTCGCTAGCTCTTCTTCACCGGACCGGCAGGGAACTGAAACCATGCGACTGCTCGTGATCGAAGACGATCTAACGCTGCGCGACTCCTTGTCGCGCAAGCTCGAGGAGGGCGGATTCGCGGTAGAGAAGGCGGCCGACGGCAAGGAAGGCCTGTACTTCGCGAGCGAATACCCGATCGATCTCGCGATCATCGACCTGGGGCTGCCCGAGATGTCGGGCATCGACATCATCAAGCAGGTGCGTGCCGACGGCCATACCTATCCGATCCTGATCCTCACGGCGCGCGATCGCTGGGAGGACAAGGTCGACGGCCTGAGTGCCGGCGCCGACGACTACGTCGTCAAGCCGTTTCATTTCGAGGAAGTGAACGCGCGTGTCGCGGCACTGCTACGGCGCAGCGGCGGCTGGGCGTCGCCCGAACTCGTCGCCGGGCCGGTCAGGCTCGACATGTCTCGCCAGGAATTGAGCGTCGACGGCAACATCGTCGACCTGACGAGTTTCGAGTACAAGATCATCGAATACCTGATGGTGCGCGCCGGCCAGGTCATCTCGAAAGCCGAGTTGACCGATCGCCTTTACGACCAGGATTTCGAGCGCGACAGTAACGTGATCGAGGTGTTCATCGGCCGCCTGCGCAAGAAGCTCGATCCCGACAATACGATCAAGCCGATCGAGACACTCCGCGGACGCGGCTACCGCTTTGCGCTGGAACGCAAGCAGGTCGACTGACGGCTGAATGAACTCCCTCAGCAGCCGACTCCTGGTTTCCGTCAGTGTGCTGCTGCTGTTCTTCTTCGGCGCGACGATCGTCGTGCTCGACCGGGCATTCACCGAAGCGGGCGAGCAGGCGCGCCGCGACATCCTGGATGGCCACCTCGTGGCGCTGCTGGCGGCGGCGGAACCCGACGACTCGGGACGGCTCGCCATGCCGGACCGGCTGCGCGAGCCGCGCTTCGAGCGCATCGGTTCCGGCCTCTATGCTGAATTGCGCCGTCTCGATGGCGAGGTGCTGTGGCGATCACGATCCGCGCTCGGCCTGGAGGTGCCGGCCGGCACGGTACCGGAACTCGGCAATCACCTGTTCGGGCGCGAGGCGCTCGAAGACGGCACGCCTTTGCTGACCCTGAGCCTCGCCGTGGACTGGGAACTCGACGACGGCGAATCCACGCCCTACTGGTTCAAGGTGGCGGAGAGCCTCGACGGTTTCAACGCGCAGGTGGCGGGATTCCGGCGCCAGTTGTTCGGCTGGTTTGCGGCCGTGGCGCTGACGATGCTGCTCGCATTCTCGATGCTGCTGCGGGGGCTGTTGAAGCCCTTGCGGCAGATCGAGCAGGAGATCACCGAGATCGAGGAGGGCGAGCGCGTCTCGTTGTCGGGCACCTTCCCGACCGAGCTGACCGGCGTCGCGCGCAACATGAACCTCCTGATCGATAGCGAGCGCGCACGCTCCGATCGCTATCGCTACACGCTGGACAACCTCGCGCACAGTCTCAAGACGCCGCTGGCGGCGATGCGCGCGCTGCTCAATGACCGACAGCGCGAGAATTTCGGCAAACGCTTCAACGAGCAGATCGATCGCATGGACGAGATCGTGCGCTACCAGTTGCGCAAGCCGGCGGCGTCCGTTGCCGACAACCTGGTGCTCGCGCCGGTGCCCGTCGAGAAAGAAGTGAAGCGGCTCATCGACGGCCTGCGCAAGGTGTACCACGAGAAGCAGCCCGAGTTCGAGGTCCGCATCCAGAAGGGCATGCAGTTTCGGGGTGACAAGGGCGACTTCCTCGAACTTGCCGGAAACCTGCTCGACAATGCGTGCAAGTGGTGCCGGCGCAAGGTGCGAATCAGCGTCGTGCCGTCGGTCGGCGCACGCGCGATCGCGAGCGGCATGGTGCTGACCGTGGCGGACGACGGCCCTGGCATCCCGGAGGATGCCGCGGCCGCGTTACTGCAGCGCGGGATGCGGCTCGACGAGTCGACCCCGGGCCACGGCATCGGGCTCGCCGTGGTCAAGGACATCGCGCACTCCTACGGCGGACGCCTCAAGATCGGGCGGTCCGACCTCGGCGGGGCCGAGATCATGGTGTCGATCCCGCCCGTGGCCACCGCCAGGAGCGGCTAGCGGGTCTCGGCCCTCGTGCTGGCGGATTTCGCGAGTTTCAGCAGCGGGTCGAGCAGGTCGAGCGGCAGCGGGAAGACGATCGTATTGGTCTTCTCGCTGGAAATCTCCTTGAGTGTCTGCAGGTAGCGCAGCTGCAGCGACAGCTCTTCCTGGGCGAGCAGGCCGGCGGCTTCGGCCAGCGTCCGTGCGGCCTGCTTCTCGCCCTCGGCATTGATGACCTTGGCGCGCCGTGCACGTTCGGCCTCTGCCTGCTGCGCAATCGCGCGGATCATGCTTTCGTCGAGATCGACGTGCTTGATCTCGACGTTGGCCACCTTGATGCCCCAGTTGTCGGTGCGCTGGTCGAGCAGGGCCTGGATATCGTTGTTGAGCTTGTCACGTTCGGACAGCATGTCGTCGAGTTCGTGCTGACCGAGCACCGAGCGCAGGGTCGTCTGCGACAGCTGGCTCGTCGCTTCGAAGAAATTGGCGACGCGAATGATGGCTTTTTCGGGGTCGACGACGCGGAAGTAGATCACGGCGTTGACCTTGACCGATACGTTGTCGCGGGAGATGACATCCTGGGTCGGTACGTCGAGGACCAGGACGCGCAGGTCGACGCGGGTCATTTTCTGGACGCCCGGGATCAGGATAATGAGTCCCGGTCCCTTGACCTTCTGGAAGCGCCCGAGGAAGAACACGACACCGCGCTCGTATTCCTTGAGGATCTTGAACATCTGCGAGAACAGCACGATCAGCAGGACGGCGATGGTGGCATAGGAAATCAGGGACATTGGAGTCTCCTTCTGTAGAGCTAGTCGTGTTCGCCGCTTTGCTCGGCGACGGGCTCGACGACGAGCACCAGCCCGTCGACGCCTTGCACACGCACTTGTTGATGCTTCTGTACGGGCACCTCGCTGCGCGCCTGCCAGGCTTCGCCTTCGGCCCAGACCTTGCCCGAGTCGACGAAGTCTTCGAGTGCCGTCGCGATGCCGCCAACAACGGTGTCGCGGCCCGACACAGCGCCGCGCCGGCGCAGCCGCAGCAGGTAGCCGACGAGCCAGATCAGAAGCGCGGCAAAGACGAGCGCGATCCCGATGACGAACGCGTAGGAAATGCCGAAACCCGGAACGTCGGTG
>JBFGYM010000043.1:0-14058 GCA_041587435.1 Woeseiaceae bacterium | reverse complement strand
GACGGCCTGATCCACCGCGTCGTGCCGGGTAACTACATGGGCCAGAACGACGGACGAATCACGGAAATCTCGGAATCTGAAATCGCGCTGGTGGAAATTATTTCTGACGGTATCGGCGGCTACATCGAACGCGACGCCGCAATCGGTCTTTCGGACTGACGCCTGAATGGAACTGGGAGTAATGGGAATGATGCTCAAAACGAAACGGACGGCCGGACACCGCATAGCGACGTTCGCCGCACTGGCACAGGCAGCACTGCTGCTCTTCTGGGGTGCTGTCGCCAGCGCCCAGGAAAGCAACAGGCTGCAGGACATTCAGGTACAGAGCCTGCCCGGCGATCGCGTCGAGCTGAAGCTGATCATGAGCGGTACGGCCCCGGAACCGCTCGACTTTACGATCGAGAACCCGGCGCGTATCGCACTCGATCTGCCGAACACGAGCCTCGGCCTGGCGTCGCGTCGTCGCGACGTCAATCTCGGGCCGCTCGACACGGTGTTGACGGCGGAGGCCAACGGGCGCACGCGTGTCGTGTTGAATCTCGGGACGATGGTCCGCTACGAAACGCGCCGCAGTGGCAACACGGTATTCGTCACGCTCGGTGACGGCGACGACTACAGCGCTGGTACCACCCAGTTCGCCAGCGCCCCGTCGTCCGGTTCCACGTCATTCGCAGCGCCGGGAAGCCGCGCCATTTCGTCGATCGATTTCCGTCGCACGCGTGACGGCGGCGGCCGCGTGGTCGTCAAGCTGACCGACCCGTCGACGCCGGTCGACATTCGCCAGGAAGGCGGCCGCGTCGTGGCCGTGTTCAAGGGCACGAGCCTGCCTGCGGAACTCATGCGCCGCCTCGACGTGAACGATTTCGCGACGCCGGTTACGACCGTCGATTCGCTGCGCACGAACATGGATTCGCGCATCGTGATCTCGGCCGAAGGCAAGTACGAGCAGCTTGCCTACCAGTCGGACAACGACTTCACGATCGAAATCAACCCGGCAGCCGAGACCACCGACGCCGAGTCGAGCCTGTTCTCGGAGACCAAGGAATACGAAGGCCAGCGCCTGACGCTGAACTTCCAGGACATCGAGACGCGGGCCGTGCTGCAGCTTCTGGCCGAGACGTCGGGCAAGAACATCGTCGTTTCGGACACGGTGCAGGGCAACGTCACGTTGCGCTTGCGCAATGTGCCATGGGACCAGGCCCTCGACATCGTGATGACGACGAAGGGCCTCGACATGCGCCAGAACGGCAACGTGATCATGGTCGCGCCGGCCGAGGAAATCGCCGCGCGCGAGACTGCCGATCTCGAAGCACAGCTCGCCATCGCCGAGCTGGAGCCCGTTTACTCGGAGTTCCTGCAGGTCAACTACGCCAAAGCCGCTGACCTCGCCGGCCTGATCGCCGGTGCAGGCGAAGGTTCGATGCTGTCCGAGCGCGGCAGCATTGCCGTCGACGATCGCACCAACACGCTGCTCATCCAGGATACGGCCGAGCGCCTGCAGAACATCCGCCGCATGGTGCGCACGCTCGATATCCCGATCAAGCAGGTCCTGATCGAGTCGCGTATCGTCATCGTCAACGATGACTTCAGCCGTGACATCGGCGTGCGTCTCGGCCTGACCGGTTTCGATCTCGGCAGCGACACGCTGACGACGTACTCGGGCTCGGGCCAGGGCACGGATACGATGATCAACTCGGCGCTCGAAAACCTGGCCGACCCGGCCAACGGCACGCCGTTCCCGATCGAGATCCCGACGCTGACCAATCGCTACAATGTCGCCTTGCCGATCGCGAATCCGGCGGGACGTATTGCGCTGGCCATCCTCGGCGACGACTACCTCGTAGACCTGGAGCTGTCGGCCCTCGAGGCCGAAGGCCGCGGTGAGATCGTTTCGACGCCGCGCGTGATCACGGCCAACCAGAAGGAAGCCAACATCGAGCAGGGCGTGGAAATTCCGTACCAGCAGTCGGCTTCTTCGGGCGCGACGACGATCCAGTTCAAGAAGGCGGTGCTGAGCCTGACGGTGACACCGCAGATCACGCCCGACAACAACATCATCATGGATCTGCGCGTCCACAAGGACAACGTCGGCGACATCATTTCGACGGGCGGTCTCGGCGGTACCGTGCCGAGTATCGACACCCGGGCTGTCGAGACGCAGGTGCTCGTAAGGGACGGCCAGACCGTGGTCCTCGGCGGCATCTACGAGACGGAACGCCGCGAAACCATCAACAAGGTGCCGTTCCTGGGCGATATTCCCTACCTCGGTGCCGCGTTCCGCAGCAAGCAACGCACGAACAACAAGGCCGAGCTGCTGATCTTCGTGACGCCGCGAATTCTTGAGGAAGGTTCCAGCATCTACTAAGCTGGCGCCCTCTCGCATGCATTGGGAAAGCCAACCTTCGGGTTGGCTTTCTTCTTGAGGGAGCCGCCACGGGCGCATGAAACATCCCAGAAACATCTTTCTAGTCGGCCCGATGGGTGCCGGCAAGTCGGCCGTCGGGCGTCAGCTTGCGCGCGCGCTCAGGCTGACCTTCGTCGACAGCGACGACGAGGTCGAATCGCGGACCGGTGTGGACATCGCATTCATCTTCGACAAGGAGGGCGAGGACGGTTTCCGGCAGCGCGAGGCTGCCGCCATCGACGACCTGTCGACGATGGACGGGGTGGTGCTGGCGACGGGCGGTGGCGCCGTCGTCCGCGAAGAAAACCGACGCCACCTCGGCGGCCGCGGTTTCGTCGTCTATCTCTACACGACCGTCGGGCAGCAGCTGGCGCGCACGGCGAAAGGCCGGGAACGGCCGCTGCTCGAAAACGGCGATCGCCGCCTGATTCTCGAGGAGCTGCTCGAGAACCGCGACCCGCTGTACCGTGAGATTGCGGACCTCGTCGTCATGACCGACGGCCGCAAGGTCCGCTCGGTAGTCAACGAAATCATCGACCATCTTTCAGGGCACTGATCGCGCAAGCGCTCGCCGCTGCGCTCGCCGACCTGCGGCCGCATGATGTAACCTGCGGGCATGAACACGACCCTCACCGTCGAACTCGGCGATCGCAGCTACCCGATCGTGATCGGTCGCGGCCTGCTCGGCGGCGGGTTCGCGCTCGGTGACTTCGTGGCCAGCGACTGCCTCGTGGTCACGAACGAGACCGTCGCCCCGCTGTACCTCGCGCGACTGATGCCGGCGCTGGCAGGCCGCAGCGTCGACACGGTTGCCCTGCCGGACGGCGAGGCGCACAAGACGGTGGCGACGATGCAGACGATCCTCGACAGGCTCGTCGATATGGAGGCCAACCGCGACACGACGGTTGTCGCGCTCGGCGGCGGCGTGGTCGGCGACATAGCCGGCTTCGCGGCGGCGTGCTACATGCGCGGCGTCGCCTTCGTGCAGGTGCCGACAACCCTGCTCGCCCAGGTGGACTCGTCGGTCGGCGGCAAGACGGGCGTCAACCACGAAAAAGGCAAGAACCTGATCGGCGCGTTCCACCAGCCGAGCGTCGTGCTGATCGACACGGACACCCTGGCGACCCTGCCGGACCGTGAGCTGCGCGCCGGCCTTGCCGAGGTCATCAAGTACGGCGCCATCTGCGACGCCGGGTTTTTTGCCTGGCTCGAGACGAACATGGAGGCGCTGTTGCAGCGCGATCCGGACGCGCTCGCGCACGCGATCCGGCGGTCCTGCGAGATCAAGGCCGAGGTCGTCGCCGAGGACGAGCGAGAAAGTGGCCGCCGCGCGATCCTCAACTTCGGCCATACGTTCGGTCACGCCATCGAGCACTGCCTGGGCTATGGCGAGTGGCTGCACGGCGAAGCCGTCGCCGCCGGCATGATCATGGCGGCGAACCTGAGCGGTGTCGGCGAGACCGACGTCGAGCGACTCGCCCGGCTGGTGACCGCCGCCGGCCTGCCGACCGAACCGCCGCCCATCAGCGCAAGTGCCTGGATGGCGGCGATGGGCATGGACAAGAAGGTGCAGGGCAAGCAGCTGCGCTTCGTTCTTCTCGACGGCATCGGCCGCTGCCGCGTTACGTCGGACTTCGACCGGCGTCGTCTCGACGAGTTGCTCGCGGCCGCAGCCTGATGGGCGACGACCTCGCACCGTACGCAGCCCGCGAGTCGCACAGCCGCGGCAGACAATACGACGAACCACGGCCGGCCTATCGCGGGGAATACCAGCGCGACCGGGACCGGATCATTCACTCGACGGCTTTCCGCCGCCTGATGTACAAGACCCAGGTTTTCGTCAACCACGAGGGCGATCTCTACCGGACCCGCCTGACGCACTCGCTCGAAGTGTCGCAGATCGGGCGTTCGGTGGCGTTTGCCCTGCGGCTCAACGAACCGCTGACCGAGGCGATCTGCCTCGCACACGACCTCGGTCACACGCCGTTCGGCCATGCGGGCCAGGACACGCTGAATGCCTGCATGCGCGACTACGGCGGTTTCGAGCACAACCTGCAATCACTGCGCGTCGTCGACGAGCTCGAGGCCAAGTACGCGGACTTTCCGGGGCTCAATCTCATGTTCGAGACGCGCGAGGGCATTCTCAAGCACTGCTCGAAGCGCAACGCCCGTAAACTCGGCGAGCTCGGCAAGCGCTTCCTCGAGCGCACACAGCCGGGGCTCGAGGCCCAGATCGCGAACATCGCCGATGCCGTCGCCTATAACAACCACGACGTGGACGACGGTCTCCGCGCCGGGCTGCTGACACTCGACCAGCTTTGCGAACAGGCGTTGTTCCGGACGCATTTCGACGCGGTTCAGGCGCGTTATCCCGGCCTCGAGGACCGCCGCCTCATCTACGAAGTCATCCGCCGCATGATCGGCACGGTGGTCACCGACCTGATTGAGGAAACACGGCGCCGGATCGCAGAGTCGGGCATCGAGTCGATCGGCGACGTCCGCCGGGCGGGCGGGCAGCTCGTTCGCATGTCGCCGGGCGTCTACGAACAACATGTCGACCTCAAGCGCTTCCTGAACGAGCACCTTTACGGCCACGAGCAGAAACTCGCCATGACGAGGCGCGCGCAGCGTATCGTCGAAGACCTGTTCCGGGCCTACACCGCGGACCCGTCGCGGATGCCGGAGGAGTTTGCCGGGCAGGCCGCGGATCTCGACGAGGACGGCAGGGCCCGGGTCATTGCCGACTACATCGCGGGCATGACGGATCGCTTCGCAATCAAGACCCACGAAGCGCTGATTGGCTGATAGAATGCGCCCGGCTTTTGAGGGGGCCTCGCTCGGCAAGGAACGATCGTGAAGCACAAAGACATTCCATCCAGGGACCGCCTGATCTTCGCCATGGACGTCCCGACCTGCGACCGGGCCAGGGCGCTCGCGAGCGAGCTCGGGGACGCTGTGACGTTCTACAAGATCGGCCTCGAACTTATGATGAGCGGCGAGTACTTCGAGTTGCTCGACTGGATGCTGGCGCGTGACAAGAAGGTCTTTTGCGACCTGAAGTTCTTCGATATCCCGGCGACGGTCGGTTCGGCCGTGCGCTCGCTCAAGGACCGCGGCGCGACATTCGTTACGGTGCACGGCAACCGCTCGATCATGGAAGCGGCGGCCGAGAACAAGGGAGACACGCTCAAGGTGCTCGGCGTCACGGTGCTGACGAGCCTTGATCGCGGCGACCTGGACGACCTCGGGTTCGACTGCGACATCGACCAGCTCGTGCTGTCGCGGGCGAAACAGTGCCTCGCGTCCGGCTGTGACGGCGTGATTTCCTCGGGTCTCGAGGTGCCGAAGCTGCGCGAATTCGTCGACGAAAAGCTGCTCGTCGTATCGCCGGGCATCCGGCCCGTCGACAACCGGCCGGTCGGCGACCAGAAACGCGTCGTCACGGTCGAGACGGCGTTCAACAACGGCTGCGACTACATCGTCGTCGGCCGCCCGATCCGCGACGCGGACAGTCCGCGCGCTGCGGCGGAAAGCATGCAGGCGCAGATCGCCGCACAGGTGGGTGCATGATGGCCGAACTCGAGAACGACCTCTTCCTGCGCGCGTTGCTCCGGAAGCCGGTGCCGCGAACGCCGATGTGGATCATGCGCCAGGCGGGCCGCTACCTGCCCGAGTACCGCGCGACGCGCGCCGGGGCGGGCGACTTCATGAGCCTGTGCCGCAATCCGGACCTGGCCTGCGAGGTCACGATGCAGCCGCTCAGGCGCTACGCCCTCGATGCGGCAATCCTGTTTTCCGACATCCTGACCGTGCCGGATGCGATGGGCCTCGGCCTGTATTTCGTGACGGGCGAAGGGCCCAAATTCCGCGAGCCCGTGCAGACCGTGGATGCCATCCGCGCCCTGCGCGTGCCCAACGTCGAGAAAGAACTCGGCTACGTGTTCGATGCCGTCCGCACGATTCGCCGCGAGCTCAACGGCAGCGTGCCGCTGATCGGCTTCGCGGGCAGCCCGTTCACGTGCGGCACCTACATGGTCGAGGGCGGCTCGAGCCGCGACTTCCCGACGATCAAGGGGCTGGCGAAGGAAGCCCCTGACGCGCTCGACGAGCTGATGGACAAGGTTGCGGTGACGACGACCGAGTACCTCAACGCGCAGATCGAGGCCGGCGCGCAGGCCGTGCAGATCTTCGACACCTGGGGAGCGGCGCTCGAGCCCGATGACTTCCGCCGCTTCTCGCTGGCCAGCATGCAGAAGATTGTTGACGGCCTGACGCGCGAGAGAGACGGCCGGCGCATCCCGGTCATCCTGTTCACGAAGGGCGCCGGCCCGTTGCTGCGGGACCTCGCCGAAACGGGCTGCGATGCGCTCGGCGTGGACTGGACGACCGAGCTGGCGACGGCGCGCGAATACGTCGATGACAAGGTTGCGCTGCAGGGCAACCTCGACCCGGCGACGCTGCGCGAGTCCCCCGAGGCCATCCGCGAGGGCGTGGCGCGGACGCTCGCCAGCTACGGCAAGGGCCCCGGTCACGTCTTCAATCTCGGCCACGGCATCACGCCCGATATCGACCCGGACAAGGTCACCGTTCTCGTCGACGCGGTTCACGAGCTCAGCCCTCAGTATCACGACTGCCCGAAGCAGGGGTGACAGTCACCTTGATTCGGGCGCAGGGGAGATTGTTGCCTTAGAATGCAATTAAGGTGACTGTCACCCTGGTTCCCGCATGGACATCCTGTACCTGATCCTCGTCCTGCTCGTCGCGACACGGGTGTTCGCGGAACTCGCGGAGCGAATCCATGTGCCGGCGATCGTCGGCGAACTGATGGCCGGCGTGGCGCTGGGCCTGCTGCTGGGCGCGTTCCAGGACCGCCTCCCGGTGCTCTGGTCGGCCACGCAGAGCGAAACCTACGAGTCGATCGTCAATCTCGGCATGTTCTTTCTGATGCTGTTGGCCGGCATCCGCATGGAGCCGTTCGATTTTGCCCGCACGTCGAAGACGGCGATCCTCGTTGCGCTCGGCGGCATGGCGGTGCCGGTCGGTGCGGGCCTGGCACTGGGCGCCATCGTGCTGCCCGAATCCCCGCTCAAGATCGTGCAATGCCTGTTCCTCGGTGTCGCGCTCGCGATCACGGCCGTTCCCGTTGCGGTGCGCATCTTCCTCGACGTCGGCGAACTCGACACGAGGGTTGGCAAGACCGTTATCGCGGCGGCCCTGTGGGACGACCTGATCAGCCTGTTCCTGCTCGCCCTGTTGATCGCGGCGATGTCGGGCGGCGGAGTCGCGGCGTTCTCCGCGAGCGATGCCTTGCTGCTGCTCGGCAAGGTCGCCCTGTTCTTTGCCGTGACGATCCCGGTCGGCATGTGGGTGTTCCCGCTGGTCGGCCGGTACTTCCGCTACCTGCGCTTCCCGGAAGTGGACTTCAGCATGTTGCTGATCGCCGCGCTCGCCTACGCGACCTTTGCGGAGCGCATGGAGATGCATTTCATCATCGGCGCGTTCCTGGCCGGCATGTTCTTCCATCCCGGCACGGTCCCGCAGGACATCTACGATCGTGTCGAAGAGCAGATGTCGGGCATCACGCGCGGTTTTCTCGCGCCGATCTTCTTCGTGTCGGTCGGCCTGCACCTCGATTTCAGCGCGATCGCCGCAACCCCGGTCTTCCTCGTCGTATTGATACTGATCGCGCTGCTCAGCAAGTTCGTCGGCGCGGGCCTGCCCGCGTACTGGGTCGGGCTGTCCAGGCTCGAGGCGTTGATGGTCGGCGTCGGCATGAGCGGCCGCGGTGCCGTCGAGCTGATCGTCGCGGGTGTCGCGCTCCAGGCCGGCCTGTTCCTGCAGCCGTCGCCGCCGCCGCCGATCGTGGCAAGCCTCTACTCATCGATCGTCATAATGGCGCTGGTGACGACCGTGCTGACGCCGCTGATACTGCGGCGACTCATAGCACGCCGGAAATAGAAAGCAGTTATTCGTCGCGCAGGGCGCGGCGCAGGATCTTGCCGACGTTGGTCTTCGGCAGCTCGTCGCGGAACTCGACGATCTTCGGGCGCTTGTAGCCGGTCAGGTTCTCGCGGCAATGATCGAGAATGTCCTTCTCGGTGAGGCCAGGGTCCTTGCGCACCACGAAGATCTTGACCACCTCTCCCGAACGCTCGTCGGGAACGCCGATCGCCGCGGCTTCGAGCACACCGTCGATTTCGACGACGACATTCTCGATCTCGTTCGGGTACACGTTGAAACCGGAGACGAGAATCATGTCTTTCTTGCGATCCTCGATCCAGACGTAGCCGTCTTCGTCCATGCGGCCGACGTCGCCCGTGCGCAGCCAGCCCCCGGGCAGCATGACCTCGGCGGTTTCCTTGGGACGCTGCCAGTAGCCTTCCATCACCTGTGGGCCCTTGATGCAGATCTCGCCGATCTCGCCGAGCGGCAAAGCGTTGCCGTCGTCGCCGGCGATCATGACGTCGGTCGACGGCACGGGCAGGCCGATCGTGCCGGTGAAATCGCTGTCGATCTTGCAGCAAATCGCGACCGGCGAGGTCTCGGTGAGGCCGTAGCCCTGCAGGATCGTGCGCCCGGTCTTTTGTTTCCACTCCTTGGCCACGGCCGGCTGGACGGCCATGCCGCCGCCGATGCAGACGCGCATGTGGCTGAAATCGACCTTGCTGAAGCTCGGCGTGTTCATGAGGGCCGCGAACATCGTGTTGACGCCGGTGAACAGGTTGAATTCGTGACATGCGATTTCCTTCGCGAAGCCTTCGAAGTCACGCGGGTTCGTGATCAGCACGTTTTCCCCGCCCTGTGCCATCACGGTCAGGCAATTCCCCTCGAGCGAGAAGATGTGATACAGCGGCAGCGCCGTGATGGCGACGATCGGCTCGACGTCCTGGTAGGCGTCGGCCTGCCAGGTAATGGTCTGCTGCACGTTATAGACCATGTTGCGGTGGCTCAGCATGGCGCCCTTGGAGACGCCCGTTGTACCGCCCGTGTATTGCAGGTAAGCAATGTCGGCAAAGCCGATGTCGATGGCGTTGAGGTTCTCGCCGGCGCCCGCGCGCAATGCCTTGCGGAACGGGGTGCTGTTGGCGAACCGGTAGCGCGGCACGGCCTTCTTCACGTAGCGCAGGACCAGGTTGGTCAGCGCGCTGCGCGGGAAGCCGAGCAGGTCGCCTACGCCGGTCGTGACGACGTGGCTGACGTCGGTATCGGCGATGACGTCCTCGAGGATATGGGCGAAGTTCTCGAGGATCACGATGCAGCGTGCCCCCGAATCTTTCAGCTGGTGCCTGAGTTCGCGGGCCGTATACAGGGGGTTGACGTTCACGACCACGAGCCCGGCCCGGAAAATGCCGCACATCGCGACCGGGTACTGCAGGACATTGGGCAGCATGATGGCCACGCGCTCACCGCGCATCAGGCCGAGTTTCTTCTGCAGGAAACAGGCAAACTGCATCGACAACAGGTTCAGGTCTGCGTAGCTCAGGGTTTTGCCCATATTGCTGAACGCAGCGTTGTCAGGGTGTTTGGCGAAGCTGTTTTCGAACAGGTCCGTTATGGAGCGCCAGGGCGGGGCGGGGACTTCCGCCGGCATGCCCTCCGGGTACGATTTGAGCCAGATTTTTTCCACGGACACCCCTTCGATCTATCGTCCGTCGAGTGTAGCGCGAATTTTGGGCCAGGCGTTATCGAGCAGTACCGGCTGGGCCGCGGCGTTCGGGTGAATCCGGTCCTCCTGCAGAAGGTCGTCGTTGAGCGCGACGCCCTCCATGAAGAACTCGATCCACTCGACGCCGAGTTCTTCGGCGACATCGCGGTACACGGCCTCGAACGCCTGCGTGTAACGCGCGCCGTAATTCGTCGGAATGCGAATGCCGAGCAGGACGACGCCGGCCCCGGATTCGCGCGCCCGCAGCGCAATGGCCCTGAGATTGTCCTTGATGCGGGCCGGGGGGAAGCCCCGCAGCCCGTCGTTGCCGCCGAGTTCGAGGATGATGAGCTCCGGCGCAAACGTTTCGATGGCGTTGTCGATCTGGGCCACGCCGCCCTCGGTCGTCTCCCCGGTGATACTGGCGTTCACGACGCGATGTTCGTAACCTTGAGCCTCGAGCCGCTGCTGCAACAAAGCGGCCCACGATTGGTCAACCTCTAAACCGTATCCGGCGCTCAGGCTGTCGCCGAAAATCAGGACTATCGGCGTCTCGTCCGCGTGTGCGCCGGTCGCCGCCAACAACATCAAGAGTGAAAGAATTTTTCGCATGCCGAATTCGTCTGTGAGTACCGTGCTCGAGGCCATCGAGGTCACCAAGCAGGTTAGCAGCCCCGAGGGGACTCTGACCATTCTCAACGATGTGAGTTTCAGCATCCGCGCCGGCGAGACCGTCGCCGTGGTCGGCCCGTCGGGCGCCGGCAAGTCGACGCTGCTCGCGCTGGCGGCGGGGCTCGACCTGCCGACGCGGGGCCACGTGCGCCTGAACGGCGCCAATCTGTCGGAGCTCGACGAGGACGGGCGGGCGCTCGTTCGCGCCGACAGCGTCGGTTTCGTGTTCCAGTCGTTTCACCTCGTGCCGTCGCTGAACGCACTGGAAAACGTCATGTTGCCGCTCGAGCTGGCCGGCAGCGACGACGCGCGCACGGCAGCCCGCGCGATCATCGACAAGGTCGGCCTCGCCGATCGCTGGAGTCACTACCCGGCGCAGCTTTCCGGCGGCGAGAAGCAGCGCGTGGCGATTGCCCGCGCCTTCGCCACGGAGCCGGCCGTCCTGTTTGCCGATGAGCCGACCGGCAACCTCGACAGCCGCACGGGCGCCAACATCATGGAGCTCATGTTCGAGCTCAACCGCAACTCGTCGACGACGCTGATCCTCGTCACGCACGACCTCGGGCTGGCGGAGCGCTGCGAT
Organism: Woeseiaceae bacterium; assembly: GCA_041587435.1. Classification (GTDB taxonomy): domain Bacteria; phylum Pseudomonadota; class Gammaproteobacteria; order Steroidobacterales; family Woeseiaceae; genus UBA1847. The sequence continues at coordinate 2,754 of JBFGYM010000043.1, read as the reverse complement.
CGCGTCCTCGAACTCGAGGCCGGAAGGCTCGTGCGCGACTCGGGGAGGGACACTTGAAGGCCGTCGCCTTTGCTCTGCGCACTTTCGGGCGCGAGCTGCGCTCGGGCGAGGTGCTCGTGTTGCTCGCGGCCGTCGGCCTGGCGGTGGCCGCGCTCACGGCGGTCGGGTTCCTGACGGACCGCATCGGCAAGGCCGTTGCGCGGCAGGCGAACGAGGTGCTCGCCGCGGACCTGCGCCTGCGGTCTCAGGCGCCGGTGCCGGACGACTGGCGGGAAATGGCAGCCGGGTACCGGCTGGAGACGGCGGACACGATGTCGTTTCCATCGGTCGTGTTCCGCGGTGACGAGAATGCGCTGTCGACGATCCTCGCCGTCAGCGAACGTTATCCCCTGCGCGGCACGATGCGCGTCGCCGACGCGTTGTTCGGCGAGCAGCGTGAGGTCGAGGGCGTGCCGGCCCCGGGCGAAGCCTGGGCCGACGGCGCGCTGCTGGCCCGGGTGGGGGCCGATGTCGGCGACGTCCTCGACATCGGCGAGCTGCAGCTGACCGTTGCGGCCGTGCTCACCTACCGCCCCGACCAGTCGATCGGTTTCGCGTCCCTGGCGCCGACCGTCATTATTAACATCGCCGACGTCGGTGCGAGCGGCCTGGTCGGCGAGGGCAGCCGGGTCCGCTACGCGTTGCTGGTCGCGGGCGACGAAGACGACGTCGCGGCGTTCGGCGACGCCATCGAGGACAGGCTGCCGGACGAAATTCGCACACGCAGCGCCGAGGAGAGCAGCGACCGCGCGTTCAACGCCTCGGATCGGGCCAGGCGTTTCCTGTCGCTGACCGCCGTGATCAGCCTGTTGCTGAGCGCCGTTGCCGTGGCGATGTCGGCACGGCGCTTCGCCCAGCGCCGCATGGACACCGTGGCCCTCATGAAGAGCATCGGCGCAACGCAGCGCTTCGTCATTACCGTCGCGCTCTTGCAGCTCCTGCTGCTGGGCCTGCTCGGCGTCATCGCGGGGAGCGTCGTCGGCTACATGGCCGAGGAACTGCTGGCGCGCATCCTGGCCGACCTTCTGCAAGGCGATCTGCCCGATGCCGGATTGCGACCCGTTGTGCTCGCCAGCGGCAGCGCACTCGTGCTGCTTCTGGGCTTCGCGCTGCCGTCGATGATCCAGCTTCGCAACACGCCGCCGCTGCGCGTGCTCAGACACGACGAGATGCCGCCTGCGCCCTCGCGCCTGCTGGTCGGCGGGTTGTCGCTGGCCGCGGTTGCGGCGCTGTTGTATCGCTCGGTCGGCGATCCGCGCATGCTGCTGATCCTGGTCGGCGGCATTATCGTCATCGCGGGCGCGCTGTACCTCGTCGGTCGCGGGCTCGTTGCGGCGATCGGGCGGGCGCGCTCCGGCGTCGGCGTCGCCTGGCGCTATGGCCTGGCCAACGTCTCCCGGCGCGGCCGCGACAGCGCCGTGCAGGTCGTGGCCTTCGGGCTCGGCATCACGGTGTTGCTGCTGCTGACACTCGTGCGCACCGACCTGCTGCAAGGCTGGAAAGCGACACTCGACGACGAGGCACCGAATCACTTCCTGATCAATATCCAGCCGCACGAGGTCGATTCGGTCGGTGCCATGTTCGCGGACAGCGGCCTCGCGGTGCCGACGTTTACGCCGCTCGTGCGGGCACGCATGCTGACGATCAACGGCGAGTCCGTGAAGGACCGCACCTATCCGAATCGTGACGGCGAGTGGCTGGCGAATCGCGAAGCCAACCTGTCGTGGTCGGCGGAACTCAGTTCGAGCAACGAGATACTCGACGGTGAATGGTGGCCGGCGGATTACGAGGGCCCGCCGCTCGCGTCGATCGAGGAGGAATCGGCCCTGAACGCCGGGCTTGGGATCGGGGACGTCCTGCGCTTCTTCGTCGCCGGCCGCGAAGTCGAGGCGACGATTGCGAGCATCCGCAAGGTCAACTGGGATTCGTTCCAGCCGAATTTCTTCATCGTCCTGTCGCCGGGTTCGCTCGACGGCATGCCCATGACCTACATTTCCAGCATGCGCATCGGGGAAGACAGTCAGCCCCTGCTCATCGATCTCATGCGCACGCACCCGAGCATCTCGGTGATCGATCTCGGCGCGATCCTGCAGCAGGTTCGCGGCATCATCGAGAAGGCCAGCCTGGCCGTGCAGGCCGTCTTCCTGTTCACGCTCGCGGCCGGCATTGCCGTGCTGTTTGCGGCGGTCCAGTCGACGATCGACGAGCGCCGTTTCGAGAGCGCAATGCTGCGAGCGCTGGGTGCAAGACGACGTACGGTGTTCGCGGGCGTCATGGCCGAGTTCGCGGCCCTCGGTGCGGCCGCCGGCGTCCTGGCGTCGGCCGGCGCATCCGCGCTCGCGGCCGTCGTCGCCGTGCAGCTCTTCGACCTGCCTTACGCGTTCAACCCGCTTATCTGGGTCGCCGGCGTGGGCGCCGGCGTCGTCGTCGTCTGCGTCAGCGGCTTCTTCGCGGCGCGCGGCGCCGTCAATGCGGCGCCGGTGGATGTGCTGCGCGGGATGCCGGTGTGAGCGAGCAGAAGCTGTCCTGCGGCGTCGTCGTCGCACGCAAGTCGGACAATGGCTGGCTGGCGCTGATGCTGCGCGCATACCATCACTGGGATTTTCCCAAGGGCCTTCGCGAAAGCGGCGAGGATCCCCTGCAGGCCGCGATTCGCGAAGTCGCCGAGGAGACCGGCATCACGGAGCTGACGTTCGAGTGGGGCGATCGCTTCTT
>JBFGYM010000042.1:0-14115 GCA_041587435.1 Woeseiaceae bacterium | reverse complement strand
CGCGTTCGCCGCCGCATCACCGCCCGTCGGCAGGGCCGCAGCCGCCTGGCGCAGTCGATCCGCGCGCTGCTGGAACTCCTGGATGATGGCCGTCGACCCACTGAGATCGAGCAGCGCCTCGGAGCCGTCCAGAATCGCCTGCGCATCGCTCTCGATCCGGGTCGCCGCCGCATGGGCGGCCTCGACACCGGCACGCCGCGACAGTATCGCCGACGCCTGCGACTCGAGTTGCTGCCAGTCGGCCGACCGGCCCGGTGCGCCGCCCCGGCGCAATGAGGCGATCCGGCTTACACTGGCCTGGAGCTGGTCGAAAGCACCGTCCTCGCCGCGCAGCGCGCGCGAGGCCTGCGACGGGATCGCCTGCGACAGCGCGGCGAGCTCGGGCGCCGACGCGCTGCCCCCGCCGCCGGTTTGCAGGTAGACGAGTGCCGCCGCCGCGAGCAACAGCACCGCCGTCACGCCGGCGACGATTCTGAATGTGGATGCATTGTCGGTTTGTTTCGCCATAAACGTCGGACCTTCTTACTCTGCAGCCGCCTGCAGGAACAGGTTGCTTTCGACCAGGTCGAACAGGTTGAACACGGGCCAGGACTCCTCGCCGCGGCGATAGGTCCCGCCCAGGAAACGATCGCAGCGGACGGCGGTTTCGGTCGTGTCGCTCGAGAATTCGTGATCCGCAAAGCGCCGAAATCCGAGGACTTCGTCGACGACGAGGCCCGCCGGTACTTCGCGGTGATTGACCGAGATGACGCGCGTCGTACGCCGCAGCGTGGTTCTGCCGCTGCCCAGCATCAGCTTCACGTCGATAAGCGGCAGCAGGTGCCCGCGCAGGTTGGCGATGCCGAGGAGCCAGCGCTGTGCGCCCGGGACGCGCGTCGTCGCGTCGGGAAGCATCAGGACTTCGCGCACCTGGTCGCGGTGGGTGACGAACTGCTCGTCGCCGATGCGAAAACCGACACCGACCCATTCCGACGGCACGTCGCCGACGCCCTGACCGGCGTGCGCGGCACGGCTGCGCCGCTCCATCTCCTGGAGCAATTCGAACGGTTGTTCGACGAGCGCCGCGAGATCCGTCACTTCAAGCCGCCATCACCGAGTGGATCTTCGCGACGAGTTCCTTGTCCGCAACGGGCTTGACCAGGTACTCGACGGCACCCTGGCGCATTCCCCAGATCTTGTCCGTCTCCTGGTCCTTGGTCGTGATCATGATCACGGGGATGCCGGACGTTGCGGGATCACGCGTGAGTTTGCGGGTCGCCTGGAAGCCGTTCATGCCGGGCATGACCACGTCCATCAGGATGCAGTCGGGCCGCGCCGTCGCCGCCTGCCGGATGCCTTCCTCGCCGCTGTCGGCGACGAGCGTATCGAAGCCCGCCTTTTCCAGGGTCGTCTGGAACAGGTGCAGCTCGGTCGGGGAGTCGTCGATGATGAGAACAGTAGCCATCCGTTTTCCCTAGTTGATCTGGTTGGATATCGCGCCAAGCAGCTCGTCCTTGGTAAACGGCTTGGTCAGGTATTGCTCGGAACCCACGATGCGACCGCGCGCGCGGTCGAACAGCCCGTCCTTGGACGACAACATGATCACCGGCGTATCCCTGAAGGTCTTGTTGTGCTTGATCAGCGAGCAGGTCTCGTAGCCATCGAGGCGCGGCATCATGATGTCGACGAATATCAGGTCGGGCTGGTGGTCCGCGATTTTCGACAGCGCATCGAAACCGTCTATGGCCGTGAAGACCTGGCAACCTTCCTTCGTCAGCAGTGTCTCGGCAGTCCGGCGAATGGTCTTGCTGTCGTCGATGACCAGAATCTTGAGGCCCGACAAGCCCCGGGGCGCATTACTCGACACCTGTTTTTCCCCACGGAAGAAAACCGACTTTTACCATATTGACATAAGTCCCGCTACGACGCGCGCCACGTTCAGCAAATCGACCGGAAATCGGGCGCTTACGCGCCATTTCGCTGTATAGTTGGCCGCCTCGCAGCAATTGATCGGGATTCAGGCACGAATGGCTGGCAACCCTCTGAAGATCGGCATCATCATGGACCCGATCGGCTCAATTACGCCGTACAAGGACTCGTCGCTCGCCATGCTGCTCGAAGCGACGCGCCGCGGCGCCGAAATCCACTATTTCGAACAGAAGGATGTCAGGTTGCTGTCGGGCAAGGCGTTGGGCCAGTCCACACTTTTGCAGGTTCGTGACGACAACGCTGACTGGTATGCGCTCGGCGACCGTCAGGAAATGGCGCTCGGCGACCTCGACGCGATCCTGATGCGCAAGGACCCGCCGTTCGACATGGAATATGTCTACACGACCTACATTCTCGATCGTGCGGTCCTGGACGGCGCCCTGGTCGTCAATGCGCCGCAGGCCTTGCGCGACATCAACGAGAAGGCCTACACGGCCTGGTTTCCCGACCTCACGCCGACGACGCTGATCACGCGTTCGATGCGGGAGATGAAAGCCTTCCTCGCCGAGTACGGCCACGTCGTGGCCAAGCCGCTCGACGGAATGGGCGGCCGCTCGATCTTCGTTGTCAAGAAGGGCGACAAGAACGCCAACGTCGTGTTCGAGACGCTGACCGACTACGGCAGGAGGTTCGCCATGGCCCAGGTCTACATCCCCGAGATCAGCGCCGGCGACAAGCGCATCCTGCTGATCGAGGGTCAGCCCGTGCCCCACGCCCTCGCCCGCATACCGAGCGACGAGGACAATCGCGGCAACATGGTGGCCGGCGCGGCCGCCGTGGGGCAGCCGATGTCGCGCCGCGACCACGACATCTGTGAGGAGGTCGGGCCGGTCCTGCGCGACGCCGGCGTGCTGTTTGCCGGCATCGACGTCATTGGCGACTACCTGACCGAGGTCAACGTCACCAGCCCGACCGGCATTCGCGAACTCGACAAGCAGTTCGGCCTCAATATCGCGAGCCTCATGTTCGACGCGATCGAAGCCAGGCTCCGCAAATAGGGTGTCAGTCACCCTATTTCCTCGGAAATAGGGTGACTGACACCGTGTTTCCGGGACGCAGGTTCTTGTTTATGTGAACAAAATGGCGGAGACTTCGCGCGCATATGGCGCAAGCTCAGGTCACCGTCGATCCCCTGGACGAGCTCCGGCTCGTGACCCCGGTCGTGCCCGACCGGCTGCCCGCCATGCTGTTCCTGGCAGCGCTCGTGCACGGCATCCTGATCATCGGCGTGACCTTCAACCCGCAGCTGACGAGCCCGTTTGCCGAGGCGATCTCGCTCGAAGTCACCATCGTCGCCGACCCGGACCAGCAGATCGACCGGCCGGACGACGCCGAGTACCTCGCGCAGGCGAGCCAGGAAGGCGGCGGCAATATCACGGACCAGATCAGGCCCTCCGCACCGCTGCACAGCGCGATGCCCGCCGACAACCCGGGCGTCGAGGAAGGGACCGCGCCGACCGACGCCAGGGCCCACGAAATCTCGGCCGACGAGGTACTGGCCAGCGAGAACACGAGCGACCGCCAGGTCGCGGTCGACCCGCGCTCCGATCCCGAGGCCCGCAACAGCATGGCGATCGCGATGGAATCCGGCAGCGAGTCGACGCTGCCGTTGCCGCAGGACGACAAGGCGAGTTTCCTGCTGACCGACGACGACCCGCAACAACTCATCATCTCGGCCGACACGCGCGAGTCGGTGGCGGCCGCGTACCTCGATGCGTGGAAGCGGCGCGTCGAGGCAGTCGGTGCCGCTTACCTGCCGGAACTCGGCCGGCTGGACAACCTGACGGGCAGCCCGACGCTGCTCGTGCGCATCGACAAGCACGGCAACCTCATCGACGCCACCGTCAGCCGCACCAGCGGTTCGCCGTTGCTCGACCTCGCTTCGGTGGACATCATCCAGCGCGCATCCCCGTTCGACCAGTTCCCCGACGCGATGGCGAGCGACTACGAGAAAGTCGCTTTCGAATACAAGTTCCTGTTCACGGAGCAACTTGTACAGGGCGACTGATGCGCAGATACTGTCCTTATGCTTGCGGACAGTTCGTTAACAAATCAGCTACTTATCGCGATGCCGGGCATGCTGGATCCGAATTTCAGCACGACCGTCACGCTAATCTGTGAACATAACGACGAAGGCGCGCTCGGCATCGTCATCAACCGCCCGACGCCGCTCAAGCTCGGCGGCCTGTTCGAGCAACTCGACGTCAGCGACCCGGACCCGCGTGCGGCCGGGTTCCCGGTGCTGGTCGGCGGCCCGGTCGGACCGGAGCGCGGCTTCGTCCTGCACGGGCCCGACCACAGCTACGAAAACACGCTCGCGGTATCCGACGATATCCGCCTGACGCTGTCGCGCGACATTATCGACGCGCTTGCCTCCGGCAAGGGGCCGGAACGGACGCTCATCGCGCTCGGCTACGCGGGCTGGGAAGCCGGCCAGCTCGAGGGCGAAATGCTTGCCAATTCCTGGCTCAACGTACCGGCCACGCCGGAGATCGTGTTCGACATGCCGTTTGCCGAACGCTGGGATTCGGCCGCGCGCACGCTTGGCATCGACATCGCCTCGATGTCGACGGACGCCGGGCACGCCTGATCTTGGCGAAGCCCAGGACGATTCTCGCTTTCGATTTCGGCTTGCGACGCATCGGCGTCGCCGTCGGACAGGACGTGACGGGCTCGGCAAGCCCGCTCGGTGTCGTGGCCAACCGCGCCGACGGCGTGGATCACGAGGCGATCGAGACCCTGGTACGGGAATGGCGGCCGAGCGTGCTCGTCGTCGGCATGCCGATGCACGCGGACGGCTCGCCGAGCGACATGCAGGGTCCCGTGAAGGCCTTTATTGCCGAACTCGATCGCTACGCCATACCGGTCGCGACCGTCGACGAGCGCTACACGTCGGTCGAGGTAGGGCGCGTCCTCAAGGCCGCCCGCGCCGGCGGGTCCCGCGGCCGCATTTCCAAGGTCGACATCGACAGCGCGGCGGCCGTATTTATCGCTGAAAGATATCTCGCATCCGAGTAGAATGCCGCCGCGATGAGTGCAGAACCGACAGACGTCCTTCGGAACGAAGCGTCCCTGCAGATCGACGAGAATGGCAACCTGCGCCATCTCCTGACCCTGAAGGGACTCGACAAGACCCTCCTCGTCGACATTCTCGACGACGCCGAACAGTATCTTCGCAAGCCGGGCGACCTGCCGGCACGCAGCCGGGCGCTGGCCGGACGCACGGTCGCCAACCTGTTTTTCGAACCGAGCACGCGCACGCGCGCCTCGTTCGATCTTGCCGGCAAGCGGCTCGGCGCCGACGTGCTCAACCTGGATGTCAATACGTCGTCGCGCAAGAAGGGCGAGAGCATCCTCGACACGATCTACACACTGGAGGCCATGCAGGCGGACATCATGGTCGTGCGCGACGCGAGCGCCGGCGTCCCGGCCTACATCGCTCGGCACGTGCAGCCGCACGTATCGATCCTCAACGCCGGCGAGTCGGACGTATCGCACCCGACGCAGGGCCTGCTCGACGTGTTGACGATCAGGCAGCACAAGGGCCGTTTCGACGGGCTGACCGTTGCGATCGTCGGCGACATCTGCCATTCGCGCGTCGCGATGTCGGCCTCGCAGGCCCTGCATACACTCGGCGTCGGCGAATTGCGCCTGGTCTCGCCGCCCGTGCTCGCGCCCGACCCGGCCAGCGTGCCCGGCGCCCGCATTCTCGACAACCTCGAAGAGGGGCTTGCCGATGCGGACGTCGTCATGGCGCTGCGCATCCAGCGGGAGCGCATCGGCAATCTCGACGGCATTCCGGGCATCGACGAATATTTTGCCAACTACGGCATCAGCAAGGACAGCATCCGCCACGCGAAACCCGACGCCATCGTCATGCACCCGGGGCCGATGAACCGCGGCATCGAAATCGAGGGCACGCTGGCCGACGGACCGCAATCGGTCATCACGCGCCAGGTCACCAACGGCGTCGCGATCCGCATGGCCGTGCTCGACCGCGTCGCCAAGGCGATGGACGCGCGTCGCTGACATGCCCCTGACCGCGGCCCAGCAGGATGCCCAGCGCAACCGGGGCACGATCTTCGTCGAGGACGGCGAACTGCTCTCGGTCGACACGTTTCCCGGCGAGCAGTACATCATGCGCCTGCGCGCGCCGAAGTGCGCGGCGCACGCAAGACCCGGCAGTTTCGTGCACCTGACCTGTGACGAGACCCTGCCGATGCGGCGGCCGCTGTCGATCATGCGGGCCCGGGACGACTGGGTCGAAGTGCTCTACAAGGTCGTGGGCCAGGGCCTGCGCCTGTTGTCGAAAAAAGAGCCCGGCGACACGATCAGCGTGCTCGGCCCGATCGGGCAGCCGTTCCGGCTGCATCGCGAGCGCCCCAACGCCTTGCTCATCGGCGGCGGCGTCGGCATTCCGCCGATGGTCTATCTCGCCGATACGATCCGCCGGGACACGGCAGGCTGGCAGCCGTTCGCCATCCTCGGTTCGGAGATTCCATTTCCGTTCGAACTTCGGTCCTCGGCGCTCGAGGTCGCGGGCATTCCCGACAACGTGACGAGCACGATGCCGCTGCTCGAGGAATGGGGCATCCCGGCAAGGCTGACCAGCCTGCAGGGATACGAAGGATGCTTCGACGGCTACGTCACGGTGCTCGCCGACGCCTGGCTGCACGCCCTGCCGGAGCGCGAGCTCGCGAAAACCGAGATCTTCGCCTGCGGTCCGACGCCGATGCTGCGCGCCGTGGCCGACCTCGCGGCCCGTCACGACCTGCCCTGCCAGGTCTCGCTCGAGGAATTCATGGCCTGTGCCGTCGGCGGCTGCGCCGGCTGTGCCGTCAAGATCATCACGCCGCAAGGCGAGGCGATGAAACGCGTGTGCGTGGACGGCCCCGTATTCGACGCGGCCACCGTGGCCTGGTAGGCACGCCCGGTTTCCCGCCGTACGGGGTACCTGACGAGATCGCCGGGGAACCCGGTGATGAAATGCGCGGCTAGCCGCCGAAGTTGATCTTCGCCTCGAGGTTCGAGCGCGAGTCGGCGTGCGACATCGCCTCTTCGAGCGTGATCATGCCGTCCTTATAGAGCTGCAACAGCGCGTCGTCGAAATTCTGCATGCCCTGTTCGCCGGATTCCTTGTGCGCCTCCTTCACGGCCGAGATATCGCCCTTCAGGATCAGGTCCTTGATGTGTGGCGTATTCAGCATGAGTTCGACGGCCGCCACGCGTTTGCCGTTGCGCGCCCGCACCAGGCGCTGCGACAGGATCGCGCGCAGGTAATGCGCGAGGTCCATGTAGACCTGCGCGTGCTGCTCCTGCGGAAACAGGTTGATGATGCGGTCGAGCGTCTCCGGCGCATTGTTCGAGTGCACCGTCGCCAGCACCAGGTGGCCCGTGCCCGCCATGTCGAGCGCGGCACGCATCGATTCGGTATCGCGAATCTCGCCGATCTGTATGACGTCCGGCGCACCGCGCATCGCACTCTTGAGTGCGCGATGGTAGGAACGGGTATCGAGGCCGACCTCCCGCTGGTTGACGATCGACTGCTTGTTCGGGTGCAGGAACTCGATCGGGTCCTCGATCGTGATGATGTGTGACGACGTCTTTTCGTTGCGGTGGTTGATCATGGCCGCCAGCGTCGTTGATTTACCCGCGCCCGTCGCACCGACCATCAGGATCAGGCCGCGCTTGAGCATGACGAGTTCCTTGAGCTGCACGGGCATGCCGAGTTCGTCCAGCGTCGGCAGGTCGGACGTGATGTAGCGCAGCACCATCGCGACGTTGCCGCGTTGGTGAAAGACGTTGACGCGAAACCGGCCCAGGCCTTCTTCCGACAACGCGAAGTCGATTTCGAGTTCCTTCGTGAACACCTCCATCTGCTCCTCGTTCATCAGTTCGAGGGCCGCCTGCTTGACCATCTTCGGCGACATCTCGAGCTTGTTGACCGGCATGATCTTGCCTTCGATCTTGATTTTGGCCGGTGCGAACGGAGCAAAGAAAAGGTCCGACGCTTTCTTCTCGACCATCAGTTTGAGGAGCGGTTTGACGTTCATCTAGTGCATGTCCCTTGCCGTCAGAATGTCCGGGCGGTGTCTTCTTCCATGATACGCAGGCTCTCCGACTGCTGGTCGGCAATCGAGGAGTCGCGCTTGCTTTCCAGCTTGACGCGCAGCCTGAGCTCGTTCTTGGAGTCCGAGTTGCGCATGGCCTCTTCGTAGGTGATGACGCCTTCCTCGTAGAGGTTGAACAGGGCCTGGTCGAAGGTTTGCATGCCGAGGCGCGTCGACTTGGCCATGATCTCCTTGATCTGCCCGACCTCGCCCTTGAAGATCAGGTCCTGGATGAGCGGCGTGTTGAGCATGATCTCCATCGCCGCGACGCGGCCGATGCCGCCTTCACGCGGTATCAGGCGCTGCGACACGAACGCCTTGGTGTTCAGCGACAGGTCCATGAGCAGCTGCTGGCGGCGCTCTTCAGGGAAGAAGTTGATGATACGGTCCAGCGCCTGGTTGGCGCTGTTCGCATGCAGTGTGGCGAGGCAGAGATGGCCCGTCTCGGCGAACTGGATGCCGTATTCCATCGTCTCCTTGTCGCGGATCTCGCCGATCAGAATGACGTCCGGTGCCTGGCGCAGCGTGTTTTTCAGAGCCATGTGCCAGGAATCCGTGTCGACGCCTACCTCGCGCTGCGTGATCACACAGCCCTTGTGCGGGTGCACGTATTCCACCGGGTCCTCGATCGAGACGATATGGCCGCGCGAGTTTTCGTTGCGGTGGCCGATCATCGCGGCCAGCGTCGTCGATTTACCGGAGCCCGTGCCGCCGACGACGATGCACAGTCCGCGCTTGTTCATGACCACGTCTTTCAGGATCGGCGGCAACTCGAGCTCCTCGAGTGTCGGGATCTCGGTCGTGATCGTACGCAAGACGGCGCCCGCCATACCTTGCTGGATGAACGCGCTGACGCGGAACCGGCCGATGCCTTTCGGCGCGATCGCGAAGTTGCATTCCTTGGTCGCGTCGAATTCCTTGATCTGCTTGTCGTTCATGATCGAACGCACCATCATCGCCGCCTGGTCGGCGTTGAGCGGCGTATCCGTCGCCTTGTGGATGGTACCGTCGACCTTGATCGCCGGCGGGAAACCCGCCGTGATGAAGAGGTCCGAACCTTCGCGTTCGACCATCTTCCTCAAGAGGTTCTGCGTCAGTCGTACCGCTTGTTCGCGTTCCATCTCGTTACTCTCCCGTCAGCACCGCCGACGACTAGAAGTTTTCCTTGTTGACGGCCCTGAAGCGCGCCTCTTCCTTGTTGATCAGGCCCTTCGTCATCAGCTCGGCGAGGTTCTGGTCGAGGGTCTGCATGCCGGCCGCCTGCCCCGTCTGGATCGCCGAGTACATCTGCGCGATCTTGCCTTCGCGAATCAGGTTACGAATGGCCGGCGTACCGATCATGATTTCGTGCGCCGCGATGCGGCCTCCGCCGATCTTCTTCAGGAGCGTCTGCGAAATGACCGCGCGCAGCGACTCGGACAGCATGGCGCGGACCATTTCCTTTTCGGCCGCGGGAAACACGTCAACGATACGGTCGATCGTCTTCGACGCGGAGCTGGTGTGCAGCGTGCCGAACACGAGGTGACCGGTCTCCGCCGCCGTCAGTGCGAGCCGGATGGTCTCGAGGTCACGCAACTCGCCGACCAGGATGATGTCGGGATCTTCGCGCAGCGCCGAGCGCAGTGCCTCGTTGAAGCCGAGCGTGTCGCGGTGCACCTCGCGCTGGTTCACGAGCGACTTCTTCGATTCGTGCACGAACTCGATCGGGTCCTCGATCGTCAGGATGTGGTCCGGCTTGTTCTCGTTGATGTAGTCGACCATCGCAGCCAGCGTCGTGGACTTGCCCGAACCGGTCGGGCCCGTGACCAGCACGATGCCGCGCGGGTGCATTGAAATGTCCTTGAAGATCCCCGGCGCGCCGAGGTCGTCGAGCGTCAGGATCTCCGAAGGAATCGTCCGGAACACGGCCGCCGAGCCGCGATTCTGGTTGAAGGCGTTGACGCGAAAGCGCGCCAGCTTGGGAATCTCGAAGGAGAAGTCGGTCTCGAGGAATTCCTCGTAGTCCTTGCGCTGCTTGTCATTCATGATGTCGTACACCATGCTGTTGACGTCTTTATGGGTCAGCGCGGGCATGTTGATTCGCTTGATGTCGCCATCGACGCGAATCATCGGCGGGACGCCGCCCGACAAGTGCAGGTCGGACGCGTTGTTTTTTACCGTGAACGACAACAATTGAGCAACGTCGACGGCCATATTTCTCCCTCTTGGATGACGCCCGGACTTACCATAACCCGGACTTATCTGGGCCTAGTATAGCGAAGCAACCGGACTAAAACGTGATTGGAGTCACGGAAAACTTAAGCTTGCTCAGTGATTTGCTGCGCGAGTCGGCACTCGAGGCGGGTCGCAACCCCGAATCGGTCCGACTGCTGGCGGTCAGCAAAAAACAAGGACTCGGCGCTATTCGCGAAGCCGCCGCTGCCGGGCAGCGGGACTTCGGTGAGAACTTCGTCCAGGAGGGGGTCGAAAAGATCGAGGCGCTGGCCGGTCTCGACCTCACCTGGCACTTCATCGGCCACCTGCAAAGCAATAAAACACGCGCCGTCGCCAAATACTTTGACTGGGTGCACACAATCGACAAGCTGAAGACGGCACGCCGGCTCAGCGAACAGCGACCCGACGATAAACCGGCCCTCAATGTCTGCATCCAGGTCAACGTCGACGACGAGGCCTCCAAGTCCGGCGTCGCGCCAGGCGAGGTCGCGGAGCTCGCCGCCGCCTGCGCCGCGCTGCCGAATCTCCGCTTGCGCGGGCTGATGTGCCTGCCCGCCCTCAGCACGGGCTTCGAGGAACAGCGAAGACCGTTCGCGGCGTTGCGCGCCCTTGCCGAAGATCTACGGACAGGGGGCATCGATACGGATACCCTGTCCATGGGAATGACGGCAGACTATCGCGCAGCCATTGCCGAGGGCGCCACGATCGTGCGCATCGGGACGGCGCTGTTCGGCGAACGAAGATAGAGGTTTTATGGATTACGGAAAAGTCGCATACGTCGGTGGCGGCAACATGGCCCGGGCGCTCGCCGGCGGCATGCTCGCCGCGGGCTACGAGCCGGGCCACCTCTGGATCTCGGAACCGCTGCACGAACAGCGCCTCGCTCTCGCCGACGAGATGCCGGGCGCCATCATCGTCGAGAGCAACGAGGATGCCGTACGCGATGCCGAGTGCGTCGTGCTCGCCGTCAAGCCGCAGATTCTGAGCGAGGTCTGCAAGCCGCTTGCGGCCACGGTGCAACGGGCGCGGCCGCTGATCATCTCGATCGCGGCGGGCGTGCGCGCGCGCGACATCGAACACTGGCTCGGCGGCGACCTGCCCGTCGTGCGCGTCATGCCGAACCAGCCGGCACTGCTCCGCCTCGGCATATCGGGCCTGTACGCCAACGACAAGACGTCGGAACGCCAGCTGCGGGCCGCGACGAACATCATTTCGACCACGGGCCCGGTAATCAGGGTGCGGAGTGAAGAGGACATCGACACCGTGACGGCCGTGTCGGGAACCGGGCCGGCGTACTTCTATCTTCTCGTCGACATGCTCGTGACCGTCGCCGTCGACCTCGGGCTCGAGTACGGCGACGCGCTCGCGCTCGTTCTCGAGACGGCGCGCGGGGCCGGCGAGATGGCCGAGCAATCCGGCGAGACAATGGACTCGCTGATCGCGCGCGTCCGGTCTCCCGGCGGGACGACGGCGGCCGCGTTCGATTACCTCGATGGAACCGACTTCCGTGCTATCTTCAGCGCGGCCGTGGTCGCTGCGCGCGACCGCGCCGTCGACCTGGCCGACCAGGCCCACGAAGCCGGCAGGGACTAGGGGATGCCCGACAACGTCATCAATGCGATCGTTTTCATCGTCAATACGCTGGCGCAGCTTTACCTGTTCGTGTTGCTGCTGCGCTTCTGGTTGCCGTGGCTCGGCGCCGACTTTCGCAACCCGATCGCGCAGGCAATCCTCAAGCTGACGTCGCCGGTCGTCGTCCCGGTTCGCCGCATCGTACCGCCTGTCGGCAAGCTGGATACGGCCACGGTGCTCGTCGCATTCATCATCCAGTACCTGACGATCGTCGTGCTGCTCATGATCATGGGGCATTCGGCCGGGTTTGCGCCGATCGCGATCACGACCCTGGTCAATCTCGTGCTGTTGTCGCTGCGGCTGTTTACGTTTGCGATCATCGTGCGCGTCATCCTGAGCTGGATCGCGCCGACCGGCTACAATCCCGCTCTCGCGATCATCCAGACGTTGACCGACCGCATCCTGCAGCCGTTCAGGCGCGTCATTCCGCCGCTGGGCGGCCTCGACCTGTCGCCACTGTTCGCGATCATCCTGCTCATGGCGGTCACGATCATCGTGGCGGGCTTCAAGCCCTTGGCAATCTGACCGTCGAGAATCAACCTCTTGCGCCGCGCGGCGCGTCGCAACCGCCAGTTTTTCGTCAAAGGCCGCGCAAATGGTTTATAGTCAGTCGAAAAAGAGGGGGTGGTTTCATGGCGTGGATTAGGTCTGTTGTCTCTCTTTGTGCGTTCACGCTGGTCGCCGCGTGCGGTGGTCCCGGCGAGAATGCCGCCGTACCCCAGGCGCAACCGGCCGGCGCGACGTCGGTCGATATCGGCGATTACGTGGTGCATTTCAGTGCGCAATCCACCGACCAGCTGCCGCCCGAAGTGGCGCGCGCCTACAACATCGTGCGCAGCAAGAACCGTGCGATGCTCAACGTGTCGATCGTACGCGAAGCGGACGGCGATTCCGTCGCCGGCACCGTCAAGGTCAAGACCGTCAATCTGACGGGTCAACTCAAGACAATCACGATGCGCAAAATCGAAGAGCCGGGCGAAACCGCCGCGATCTACTACATCGGCGAAACGCCGGTAGCCAATCGGGAAACGCTCGTATTCGATATCACGGTAACTCCCGAAGGCGAAAGCAAATCGTCGGACGTGCGTTTCAAGCGAGAGTTCTTCACGGACACCTGAGCGCCGTCCGATCGGGAAAGCACAATTCGACGGGCACGAGTGTGCCCGTTTTCACAGCCGCCTAATACCGCAAAAATACCTATAAAAAAAGGTCTGTTCGCGGTTATCACGCGCCGGAAAAAGTGTTATCGTCGCTGCGCTTTTTCCGCGGGCACACGCCCGTTTCGTTCTTTCTAAGGAGTTAGTTTTTCATGGCAGCGAATACCAACAAGCCACCCACCAAGTCTGAAATCTACGCGAAGATCGTCGATGACACCGGCCTGACGCGCAAGGATGTTGCAGCCGTCTTCGAGTCGCTCAATGGTCAGATCAAGAAGAACCTTGGCGGTCGTGGCGCCCCAGGCCTGTTCACGATTCCGGGCCTTCTGAAAATGCGCGTCGTGAAGAAGCCGGCTCGTAAGGCCCGCAAGGGCGTCAACCCGTTCACGGGCGAAGAGATGATGTTCAAGGCCAAGCCGGCAACCAAGGTTGTCAAGGTGTCGCCGTTGAAAGGTCTCAAAGACATGGTTTGATGTCCCCGGGACAGGCAAACGAAAAAGCCGGGCTCTGCCCGGCTTTTTTTTGGTGCCAGTCACCCTAATACGGGGTGACAGTTACTTTGGACTACCGCGAATCATTGACTTGCAGAATGAACGTCACAAAGCTGCCGGCATACAACCTCAACTGTCGCGCTTAAGTTGCTGACCTTGGCCCTGTTGGGGTGACTGTCACTCGGTATCAGGGTGACTGTCACTCTGGACGAAAGTGATGACGGCGTCGCGCAGTTCGGTCAGGCGGCCGTGAAAAAAGTGCTCGCCGCCGCTGACGACCAGCAGTTCCGGGCCCGGCTCGAGGCTGTCGAACCACTCCACCGTCTCCTCGATGTCGACGAGTTCGTCCTCGTCGCCCTGAACGATCAGCCAGGGGCATTGCGGCTGCGACTCGAGGCCCGAGGCAAAACGGCTGATCGCCGGCGCAACGCTGACCAGTCCGTCGACGTGTTCGGCCACGGCGGCCCGCACGGCAATGGCGGCGCCGAAGGAAAAACCGGCAAGCCAGATGGGAAGGTCCGGATGACGGTCGCTCAACCAGTG
>JBFGYM010000041.1:0-14234 GCA_041587435.1 Woeseiaceae bacterium | reverse complement strand
TCGGTCGGGTTGTCCCTGATCATGCCGTCGATCAGCACCATGAACGTCGGCAGCGCCGCCTTCGCGGTCTCCGGATCGTCCTGGTTGAGCACGGATTGGGAGATGCTGTCGGTCAGCCCGCTGGCCGCCGACGACATCAGGGACGCGCAGCCGCTCAAGGAAAAGGCGACAACGCCGATGAGCAGTGCCTGTTTCATAAGGTGACGGACCCCGCCGGGCGCAAATGGTTCAGCCTGTCGACTGGTCCGCAAGTATAGCGAACGGCACTCCGGCCACCTGAGGCCGGGGTGATGAATTCCTGATGGCAGGAGAGCCGGGATCGCGACTAGATCTTTTCCTTGATGCGGGCGGCCTTGCCGGTACGACCACGCAGGTAGTACAGCTTGGCACGGCGCACATCGCCGCGGCGCTTGACCTGGATCGAGTCGACCAGCGGGCTGTACGTCTGGAAGACACGCTCGACGCCCTCGCCGTGCGAGATCTTGCGAACCGTGAACGATGAATTCACGCCGCGGTTGCGCTTGGCGATGACGACTCCCTCGAACGCCTGCAGGCGCTCGCGGTTGCCTTCCTTCACCTTGACCTGGACCGCGACGGTGTCACCCGGGGCAAAATCCGGAATCTGTTTTTCCGTCTGCTCGTTTTCGATTGCGTCGATTATCTTGCTCATTGTCTCTGCTCTTTCAAATAGTCGTCGAGCAACGCCTGCTGCTCGTCTGTCAATTCCAGTTTTCCCAGCAGGTCCGGGCGACGTTCGAACGTGCGCCCCAGCGCCTGCTGCATTCTCCACCGCGCGATCGCGGCATGGTCGCCGGACAATAGTACCGCCGGCACGCTACGATCCTCGATCACCTCCGGCCGCGTGTAATGCGGGCAGTCCAGCAACCCCTCCATGAACGAGTCCTGGGCCGCCGACTCGTCGTCGCCGAGCACGCCCGGCAACAACCGCACCACGGCATCGATCACGGCCATGGCCGCCACTTCGCCACCCGACAGCACGAAATCGCCGAGCGACAGTTCCTCGTCGACGTGGCGCTCGATGAAACGCTCGTCGACGCCTTCGTACCGCCCCGCCAGCAGCACCAGCCCGGGCAGACCGGCGTAGCGCCGCGCCAAAGCCTGGTCGAACACCCTGCCCTGCGGCGAGAGGCAGACGACCGGGCTGCCCTGCGGCGCCCGGGCCCGCGCCGCGGCTACTGCCCCGGCCAGCGGTTCGTACTTCATCACCATGCCGGGACCGCCGCCGTACGGACGGTCATCCACGGTCCGGTGCACGTCGCTCGTGTGGTCGCGCGGATTCTCGAAATCCAGCGAGACCAGGCCGTTGCGCCGTGCGCGCCCCACGACGCCGTATTCGGCGACCGCGGCGACCATGTCCGGGAACAGGGTGATGACGTCGATGTGCATCAGTCCCACTCCCAGTCGACGTCGATTTCGCCCTTGTCGAGATCGACACCGAGTATCACCTTGTCCATGACGAACGGGATCAGCCGCTCCTGTTCGCCCTTTACGACCATCACGTCGTTGGCGCCGGTCTCGAGCAGGTACGCAACCTGGCCGAGTTCGGTGCCGTCGCGATGGACGACCCTGAGACCCTCGAGATCCGACCAGTAATACTGGCCGCTCGCAGTCTCCGGCAGCTCGTCCCGTGGCACCGCGATCTCGGTGCCGACGAGTTCCGCCGCCTGGTCGCGGTCGACGTAGCCGTCGATGCGCGCGATGACGGTCTTGCCGTGCCGCTGTCCTTCAGCGACCGTCGCTGCGCGCCATCCGTCCTTGCCGGCAAGCAACCAGCGACCATAATCCAGTACCGCTTCACGCGGTTCGGTGTACGAATACACCTTGACCCAACCCCGTACCCCGAACAGGCCGGAGATCCGGCCGAGGACGACGGGTTGCGTCGTCATTGCCCTGTCAGTTGGCCGCGGCCGCCTCGCGGTGCTTCTTGAGAAGAGAGGCAACGCGGTCGGACGGCTGCGCGCCCTGGCCGATCCAGTAGTCGATGCGCTCGAGGTCGATGTGCAGGTTGTCCTCGTGCTCGCGGCCCACCGGGTTGAAGTAGCCGATGCGCTCGATGTACCGGCCGTCCCGACGGTTGCGCGAGTCGGTGACCACCAGGTGATAGAAAGGACGCTTCTTCGCACCAGCGCGCGAAAGTCGAATGCTTACCATGTGTTTTCCGTCGTTAATTCAAAGAAAGGCGGACACGCCTTGTCTCGGGCCGGCCCGAGTAGACGGCGCATTGTACGGGTTTTGCGCCAAATGTGAAGCGTTTTGTCGGCGAAAATCTCGTTTTATTTCAGTGGCTTGCGTGGCAGAACACCGGGCCGGCCGGGAACGGCCCCGAAACGGGCCCGATTTGTCCCGAAATTCGCCGAAATCAGCGCAAACCGGGCGGCATGCCGCCGGGCGGGAAGCCGCCGCCGCCCATGCCGCGCATCAGCTTCTTCATGCCGCCCTTCGACATTTTCTTCATCATCCTCTCCATCTGCAGGTGCTGCTTCAGGAGACGATTGACGTCCTGGATTTGCTGGCCCGCGCCGCTCGCAATGCGCTTCTTGCGCGAGCCGTTGATGGTCTTCGGGAAGCGGCGCTCGCCCGGCGTCATCGAGTTGATGATCGCGATCTGGCGGCGGATCTTCTGTTCGTTCGCCTGGTCCTTGAGCGCTGCCGGATTGACGTTGCCCGGCAACGGCAGCTTGTCGAGCATCGAGGCGATGCCGCCCATGTTCATCATCTGTTCGAGCTGGTCCCGGAGGTCGGACAGGTCGAAGCCCTTCCCCTTCTTCAACTTCTTCGCGAGTTTCTCGGTTTTGTCCCTGCTGACCTTGTGCTCGATCTCCTCGACGAGCGACAGGACGTCGCCCATGCCGAGAATCCGCGACGCCATGCGATCCGGGTGAAATGCATCGAGCGCCTCGGTCTTCTCGCCGACGCCGATGAAGCGGATCGGCTTGCCGGTCACCTCGCGCACCGACAACGCGACGCCGCCCTTCGCATCGCCGTCGGCCTTGGTCAGCACGATGCCGGTCAGCGGCAGCGCTTCGTCGAAGGCGCGGGCCGAATTGACCGCGTCCTGGCCGGCCATGCTGTCCACGACGAACAGCGTTTCGTGCGGTGCGGCGCTCGCGTGCACGGCCCGGACTTCGGCCATCATGCCGTCGTCGATGTGCAGGCGCCCGGCGGTGTCGACGATCAGCACATCCGCGTGCGAGCGCCTGGCTTCGTCGACAGCGCGCTCGATGATGGCCACGGGCTTTTCGTCGGCGGAGCTCGCGCAGTGCAACGCGCCGACTTCACCGGCAAGTGTCTGCAACTGCAGGATGGCAGCCGGCCGATGCACGTCGACGCTGACGAGCATCACCTTCTTCCGGTCGCGTTCGACCAGGCGGCGCGCCAGCTTGGCGGCCGTCGTCGTCTTGCCGGCGCCCTGCAGGCCGGCGAGCAGAATCACGACGGGCGGCTGCGCGCGCAGGTCGAGCGGCACGGCCTCACCGCCGAGGAGCTGCACGAGTTCGGCGTGAATGATCTTGACGAGCTGCTGGCCCGGCGTCAGGCTCTTGCCGACTTCCTCCCCGAGCGCCCGGTCGCGGATGCGCTCGATGAAGGTCTTGACGACAGGCAGGGCGACGTCGGCCTCGAGCAGGGCGAGCCGCACCTGCCGCAGCGTGTCCTTGATATTCGCGTCGGTCAGCCGGCCCTTGCCGCTGAGCTGCTTCGCGGCGTCCGAAAGGCGCCCCGTGAGGTTCTCAAACATCCGCGGATAGTACGGTGTCCAGCAATACGGTGCCAGTCACCCTATTTCCAAGAATAGGGTGACTGGCACCCTATTTCACGGTGAGGACGGTGCCCGCGGAGAGCATGCGGATGTCGCGGTGCGGGGCCGCGTCGCGGACCTGCCGCAGGATGCGGTCTTCCTCGCCCGGCTTCATTCCCGTCAGCCATATCTCCGGTTCGTGCTCGAGGCGTGCCAGGTCGTCGGTCAGCGAGCGTGGCGTGTAGTGCCCCGCGTCGAGGGCCAGGCGCGCCATTTCGTCGGGGAAGGACACTTCGATAACCAGCACCTTGAGGTCGCTGCAGGCATTCAGCACCGGCCACAGCGTTTCGTTGGTCTTCGTGTCGCCGCTGACGGCGAATACGCCGCCCGAATTCTGCACGGTAAAGCCGAGCGACGGCACCGTGTGCATGACGTCGACGGCATAGAAGTTGCGATGCCCGATGCGGATCGTGTCGCCGGGGCTCGTGACGTGCCAGCGCAGCATCGGCTTTTCGCGTGACGGCAGGCGCGTGAAGTCGGGCCAGATGATGTCGTTGAAAAGATGCTGCTGCACGGCCCGCAAGGTCTCCTCGCGCGCGTAGACCGTCAGCGGTGTTGCGAAATTCTCCTCGAATATCCGGTCGGCGAGCATCGGCAGCCCGGCGACGTGATCGAGGTGCGAGTGCGTGAGGAACACATGCCGTATCGAATCGAGTGACTCGAGTTCGAGATCCCCGATACCCGTACCTGCGTCGATCAACACATCGTCGTCGACGAGCAATGCTGTGGTGCGTGCACCTGCACCGATGCCACCTGAGCAACCTAGTACGCGAATTCGCATCTCGAGGGTTCTCTTGAACTGGTCCTTGTGGGATGATGCCAACCTAGGTCAACGCCTGTCGGGTTTCTGTGTCTCAAATCACAATTCTCCTGCTGTACCTCTTGGCAGCCGCGG
The DNA here is from genome assembly GCA_041587435.1 of Woeseiaceae bacterium. GTDB lineage: Bacteria > Pseudomonadota > Gammaproteobacteria > Steroidobacterales > Woeseiaceae > UBA1847. Next base: position 9,522 of record JBFGYM010000041.1, on the reverse strand, counting down.
CTTTCACGACGAGTCGACTGCCGCAATTCGACGCTCGCTCCCGGTCACTGTTTCTCGTCGCCTGCATCTTCGTCGCCACGGGCATCGGCATCCACGGCGAGGCGCTCTTCAGCCTCGTTTTGCCGAGCCACGGCTTCGACCTGACCATCGGCAACGCGGTCTCGATGATCGGCCTCGAACTCGCGGTCATCGGCCTGATCGCGTCGCTGGAACCGACGCTACGCGGCATGAGCGGGGGCCTCGTGTTCCTGGCGGCGTTCACCGTTCTACTGACCGGCCCGTCCGACGTTTCCCACGAGGGCGTCATGCTCGCATGGCAGGTCCGCGCGCACGTGCTGATCGCGCTGCTGTCCTACGGCCTGCTGACGGTCGGCACCATCGTCGCGATCTTCGCGCTGGTGCAGGAACGCCGCCTGCGCTCGGGCCGCCTGTCACCCGTCAATCAGCTGTTCGCGCCGCTGGAGACCACCGAGAAGCTGCTGTTCTCGCTGGCCGCCGCCGGTTTCGCCGGCCTGACGCTGGCCATCGCGTCGGGCCTGTCGTTCGTTACCGACCTCGTGCAGCAGCATCTTGCGCACAAGTTCGGGCTGTCGCTGCTCGCCTGGCTCGTGTTCGGCATCCTGCTGGCGGGACGCTTCTGGAAAGGCTGGCGCGGCCAGCGTGCGGTGCGCCTGTACCTCGGCGGCTTCGCCCTGCTGTGTCTCGCCTATTTCGGCAGCCGCTTCATTCTCGAGGAGATTCTCAACCGCAGTTGGAGTTGAGACCGGCGTTCTTGACACCCGGCTACCCGACTGATGAACTTGACCGGTTATGACCGTTCCGGAGGTGCCCCTCGTTGGGCGATGACGTTTCACTAGCCGGCCTCGTCGGTCTGCTCGCCGTGCTCCTCATGTTGTCCGCCTTTTTCTCCGGCTCGGAAACGGCGCTGATGAGCCTCAACCGCTACCAGCTCCGCCACAAGGCGCGGCAGGGTCACCGCGGTGCTCGCATCGCCGAGCAGCTCCTGCGGCGCCCCGATCGCGTGATAGGCCTGATCCTGCTCGGCAACAACCTCGTCAACATTTTTGCGGCGTCGCTCGTGGCCGTGGTTGCCATGGACTTCGGCGGCCAGCCGGCCGTCGCCATCAGCTCGCTGCTCATGACGCTGGTCATCCTGATCTTCGCCGAGGCCGCACCGAAGACCCTTGCGGCGTTGCACCCACAGCAGCTCGCGTTCCCCGCGGCGCTGATCTATTACCCGCTTCTCAAGATCACGTACCCGCTCGTGTGGTTGACGAACGCCTGCGCCAACGGTGTGCTGTTCCTGTTCGGCGTGCGCACACGCCACACGGAACTGCAGGCGCTGACCCGCGAAGAGTTGCGCACCGTCGTTTTCGAAGCCGGCTCGCGAATCTCGTCCCGTTATCGCACGATGCTCCTCAGCATCCTCGACCTCGAACAGGTCACGGTCGACGACGTGATGGTGCCGCACAACGAGATCGTGGGCATCGACCTCGACGACGACGACGAAGCAATCGAGAAAACCATCGTCGAAAGCCTGCACACGCGCCTCCCCGTCTACCGCGACAATATCGACGAGGTGGTGGGCATTCTGCACATGCGCAAACTGGCCAGCCTGGCCAAGACCGACCTGACCAAAGCGATGTTGCAGAGCGTGCTGGACGAACCTTATTTCATTCCCGAGGGAACGCCGCTCAGCACGCAACTCGTCCAGTTCCAGCGCCGCCGTGAGCGCGTGGCGCTGGTCGTCGACGAATACGGCGACATCCAGGGCATCGTCACGCTCGAAGACATCCTCGAGGAGATCGTCGGCGAGTTCACGACGGACCCGGCGGACGACGTCGACGCCGTTTTCGCCGAAAGCGCCGAGTCTTTCCTCGTCGACGCCACCGCGAACATCCGCGAACTGAATCGCGCGCAGGACTGGGAATTGCCGACCGACGGGCCGAAGACCCTGAACGGCCTGATCGTCGAACTCCTGGAGACGATCCCCGAACCCGGCGAATGCCTCGACATCAGCGGCTACCCGGTCGAGATCGTCGAAACGGACGAAAACCGTGTGCGCACCGTGCGCGTTCGGCCGCGCGAAAAGGCAGCAGCGCCAGCCGAATAGCAGGCTGTCGCTGTCAGTACACGGCGTCCAGCGCCTCCCCGAGACGCCGCACTCCCACGACATCGATACCTGCCGGCGTGCGCTTCGGCACGTTGCCATGCGGAACGATGGCTTGCGTGAACCCCTGTTTCGCAGCCGCCGCGATACGCTCCGCGCCGAAGCGCACCGGGCGGATTTCGCCGGCCAGTCCCACCTCGCCGAAGCAGACGAGCCGGTGGGGCGCCGCCCGATCGCGGAAGCTCGACACGACGGCGAGCACGGTCGGCAGGTCGACCGCCGTCTCGGCGACGCGCAACCCGCCGACGACGTTGACGAACACGTCTTCACCCAGGACCGACAGGCCGGCGTGCTTCTGCAGCACCGCCAGCAGCAGCGCAAGGCGATTCTGATCGACACCCTGGGCCAGTCGCCTTGGCGTGGAACCGCCGCCGTCGACGACCAGCGCCTGGATTTCGACCAGCAGCGGCCGGCTGCCCTCCCAGGCGACCGACACGACACTGCCGGGCTCGTCGATCGACTCGCGCGACAGGAAGATGGCCGACGGGTTCCGCACCTCGCGAAAACCGGTCTCGGTCATCGCGAAAACGCCCATCTCGCCCGTGGCGCCGAAGCGGTTCTTGACGGACCGGATGATCGTGTAGCGGCTGGACGGATCGCTCTCGAAATACAGCACCGTGTCCACCATGTGCTCGACGACACGGGGACCCGCTATCGCGCCCTCCTTGGTGACGTGCCCGATAACGAACACCGAGATTTCGTTCTGCTTCGCGAACTGCACGACACGCGACACGCCCTCGCGGAGCTGTGCGACCGAACCGGGCGCCGACGGCAGGTTGTCGCAGGTCATCGTCTGGATCGAGTCGATGACGAGCACCTGCGCCTTGCACTGGCGCGCCTGCTCGAACACGTTTTCGAGCGACGTATCGGCGAGCAGGTTCATGCCGGCGGCGTCCAGGCCGAGTCGCAGCGAACGCTGCCCGATCTGGCGCAGCGATTCTTCGCCGGTCGCATAGCAGACCGGCACCGATTGCATCAGGCTGGCTGCGACCTGCTGCAGCAGGGTCGACTTGCCGACACCCGGGTCGCCGCCGAGCAACACGACCGCCCCGGGCACGAGACCGCCGCCGAGCACCCGGTCGAACTCGCCGAAGCCGGTGGCGTGTCGCGCCTCCACGTCCGCGGGAAGTTCGTCGAGGCGCGTCGCTGCAACACCGCCCTGGGCGGCCGGGCGGGCGTGGCTGATCGTGGTCTGAGCAAGCGTGTTCCAGGACCCGCAATCCGGACACTGCCCGGCCCACTTGACGCTGTGGGCGCCGCATTCCGTGCAGACGTATGCAGTCTTGGCCTTGGCCATCGAATATAACTGTATGAATTGACGAGGATTAGTACGGTAAACCGACGGAAAAGCGCGACCGCCGGCGAGATTATTGTTAAATTCGCGCCATCCGGCGAAAACCAATGATAGCACCGCGTCCAGGCCCGGGTATTACATAAAAAATGCCAACCCTATCTCATTACGGCAGGGCGCATTTCCCTATACTTTTGCCCTGAAAACAGGGACATGACTCCACATTGAACTCGTCAGGCAGCCAAAAACGAACCCGGTACATCGCGTTGAGCTTCGTCAGCGTGCTGCTGCTGTTGATGTACGGCCCGCTCGCCCAGTGGTTCGTCGCCGCCGACCGGGTGTTGTACGACCAGCTCGCCGGCGGTCGTCCCGCCAAGGCCCTCAGTAACGCCTACATCGTCAGCATCAACCCGCAGCTCAAATCGGGTGCGGAGATACTGGCCGAATACGGCCGCGTGATCGAGAAGCTGCAATACAACGGCGTCAGCCGTATCGTGCTCAGCAATCCGCCCGAGTTACCGGCTGCGGCCGACCTGCCGAGCTGGTCGGCCCTCCTGACGGCCGACACGCCCGTGTTCGTGCCGGCGCGTCATCGCTTCGCCGACCTCACCGGGCGCAGCGGTTTCGTGGAGATCGCGCCCGAGAGCGACGGCGTTTTGCGCCGCTCCAGTCTCTGGTTCCTGAACGGCGGCGTCATGTCCCCGTCGTTGCCGCTGGCCATTGCGTTCCACGACTCGGCAACGGCCACCGCGCCGCGCATGTCGGGATCGGACGACGCCGTCTACTTGTCGAGCTACAAGGAAATCCCGCGCATCGATGTGGCCGATCTGCTGCGTTCCGCCAGCATCGACGTTCTCGAGAACGCGGCGGTCTTCGTGGATGCCGACCAGCCCATCGTCAGCGCCGCAGCCGTCCTGCCCTCGGGCCAGTTCGTCACGCATTCGGAAATCACGGCGGCGTTACTCGCCGACATCGAGCACGATCGCATGATCATCGCGCCGTCATGGGTCAAGGCCATGGAGTTCCTGCTGCCGGCCCTGCTCGCGATCGTCGCGATCCTGTTCATGCCGGATCGCAACCGCAAGGAAATCCTCGTCCTTACGACGACGGGTGTCCTCTCACTTCTTCTGTTCCAGGCGCTGTTGCTGATCGGCCTGCACGTCAGGATCGACCTCGGGCGCGTCATCCTGATGTTCATCGGCGTGGGCGCACTGAGTACGTTCCTGGTCACCGATGTCAGGAAGGTGTCGTCGGACGCTTTCAAGCGAGGCTCGGACTTTCTTGCCGCGGGCCGCCTCGAACCGGCGTTTGCCGAGTTTCGCCGCTGCACCCCGTCGGAAACCGTCGCCGCCGTCATGTACAAGCTGTCGCTCGCCTTCGAGCAGCAGGCGAAGCCCGAGCGCGCCGAGGCCGTTCTCGAGTGGATGAAGCGCACGCACAGCAGCGTAGAGGTGTCGGACGACACGCTCTCGGCGAGAAAGCTCACCGGAGCGCCGCAGCGGCTCGGGCGCTACGTGATCGAGAAACGCATCGGCCGCGGCGCGATGGGCGCCGTATACCTTGCACGCGACCCGCGCATCAACCGCCCGGTCGCACTCAAGGCCATTCCCATCGAGAAGGAATTCGAAGACGAGGAACTCAAGGAGGCGCGCCTGCGTTTCTACCGCGAAGCGGAGTCGGCAGGCCGGCTGACGCACCCGAACATCATCACCGTGTTCGACGCGGGCGAGGACAAGGGCCTCGCCTACATCGCCATGGAATACGTTCCGGGAATCCCGCTGCGGGACTTCACCGACCGGACCAAACTGCTCGCGCCGAAACGGGCTCTCGAACTTGCGGCCATGACGGCCGAGGCTCTCGACTACGCCCACAACCAGGGTGTCATCCACCGTGACATCAAGCCTGCCAACCTGCTCTACAACCCGAAGGAAGGGTCGCTGAAGATCAGTGATTTCGGCGTCGCGCGTATCACGGACAACAACCGCACCAAGACCGGGATCGTGCTCGGCACACCGATGTACATGTCGCCGGAGCAACTGGGCGCAGAGAACCTCACGGGGCTATCGGACTTGTTCTCGCTTGGTGTTACCCTATACGAGCTTTTGGTAGGTGAGGTGCCGTTCCGCGCATCAAACATCGCAGTATTGATGACCAAGATAACGACCGAGGACCCGGCCCCTGTTTCCTCGCGCCGCGCGGGCATACCGCCCAGTGTCGACGCAGTCCTGGCGAAGGCCATGGCCAAACGCCCGAGCGATCGCTTCTCCTGTGGCGCCGAGATGGCAATCGCCCTCAGGAATTGCGCGCGAGTTTCATAAGTAACAAAGAGCGATCAGAAACCGACCATGAGCCTGCGAGGAAAAATCGATTTTGCCGAGATTACGGACACGGGGCGTGTCCGCGAGCACAACGAGGACGCGATCGGCTCCAACCCGGATATCGGCCTCATGGTGCTGGCCGACGGCATGGGCGGCTACAACGCCGGCGAGGTCGCCAGCGGCATCGCGGTCCAGATCGTCACGGAGCTCGCGACCGAAGCGGCGGACCGCGAGGAACTCAACGACATCGATACGCACAGCGGCCTGATGCGGCAGTCGATCATCCTGCGCGACGCGGTCTATCGCTCCAACAAGATCATCTACCAGACCGCGCAGAGCCAGACACACTGCGAGGGTATGGGCACGACGATCGTCGCCGCCCTGTTCTACGACGACAAGGTCTCGATCGCTCACGTGGGCGATTCCCGGGCTTACCGGCTGCGCAGCGGCGCATTCGAGCAGCTGACGCTGGACCATTCGCTGTTGCAGGAACTCGTCGACCGCGGATTCTATTCGCACGAAGAGGCGCAACGTTCGACGAATCGCAATTACGTGACGCGCGCACTCGGTGTCGAGCCCACGGTCGAGGTCGAGGTGCGCGAGTTCGACGTGTTGCCCGACGACATCTATCTATTGTGCTCCGACGGCCTTCCGGACATGGTCGAGGATGACGATATTCACTTAACTATCAGTACTTTTGATGCTAGTCTTGACAGGGTTGGTCAACAATTGATCGACTTGGCTAACGACCACGGCGGACGCGACAACGTCTCGGTGATGCTTGCACAGGTTAAGGAAGCCTTCCCGGCAAAAAGAGGCCTGTTTGCAAAGCTGGCTGGTATGTTCCGTTCGTAACCGGATGCACTCGAAGAGCGAGAAACCATGGCACGTTTAATTCTGAGCCTGGACAACCAGGTCCTGGCTGAATACAACATGACCAAAGAGCGCTACACCATCGGTCGTTTGCCGGACAACGATGTGCGCATCGACAATCCGGCCGTCAGTGGTCATCACTCGCTCATCATCAATATCCTCAACGATTCGTTCCTCGAGGACCTCAACAGCACCAACGGCACGTACGTCAACGGCAAGCTGATCAAGAAGCACGCACTGCAACACGGGGACGTCATCACGATCGGCCATCACCAGCTGCGCTTCTCCGACCAGGAGGCGCCCCAGCAGGAGCAGGACGAGTTCGAGAAGACCATGGTCATCCCGACCGGTCAGCAGAGCGCCGACCAGCTTGCCAGGGCGGAAGCCGCTGCCGACAAGGCCGTCGCGCGGGCAGTCGCCACCGATTCACCGGCCGACAGCGTCCGGGAGGACGTCGCCGCCGCCGTGAAGCTCGATCCCGAGGAAGCCGCTGCGCTCGAGGACGAAGCGCCTCCGCCGCCGCCAAAACAGGACATGGCCGAGACGATCGCATCCGCGACGGCAACCGGGATCGGCGTCGACAGCGCGCCCAGTGCCTTGCCGCTCGCGAAACTGCAGGTGCTGAGCGGCGCCTTTGCGGGCCGTGAACTCGAATTGACCAAAGCCCTGACGACACTCGGCCGCCCGGGCGTCCAGGTGGCCGCCATCACGCGCCGGGCCGAGGGCTATTACATCGTGCACGTCGAATCGGGCAAAGAGGGCGACTTCCCGCTGGTCAACGGTCAGCCGATCGGTCAGCAGGCCCGCAAGCTCAGCGACAACGATGTCGTGCAGCTCGCCGGCGTCAAGATGGGCTTTTTCGCCGCCTAGGGAACGATCTCCGATTCCTCGCGGTTCATGACGCCGCACACGAGCTCGTAGGGTATCGCGTTGGCGTAAGGCGCGACCTCCTCCACCGGCAACCCATCACCCCAGAGCGTCGCGACATCGCCGACCGAATCGCGCGGCGCCAGGCCGAGGTCCACGGCGATCATGTCCATGGAAACGTTGCCGATCAGCGATACCCGGCGACCGTTGAGAAGCACCGGGGTGCCCGTGCAGAAATGCCGCGAATAGCCGTCGCCGTACCCGGCCGAGACGATGCCGAGCGTCGTATCGCGGTCCGCCGTGTACGCACCCTTGTAGCCGACCCGTGCGCCGGCCCGAAGCGGCTTGACGGCGATCAGGCGCGCCTCGAACTGCATGACCGGCTTGAGCCCGAGGTCCGCGCCGCAACGGTCGCCGAAGGGCGATATGCCGAACAGCGCGATGCCGGGGCGCAGCCAGTTGTCGCCACCGAACTTGAATTCCTGTTTGGCATTGATGACCGACGGCCAGCCCAGCGCACCGGGGGTATTGCCGATGCTGACGTCGCCGTCGAAATCCTCGATGATCGGCCGGAATCGCTCCAGCTGCCGAAGCGTCGTATCGGCGTTGAGCTCGTCCGCGCTCGACAGGTGCGTCATCAGGCGAAGCACGCCGACGCCCGGTGAGCGTCGCAGCCGTTCGATGACGGCGTCCGCGCCGGCCGGATCGAAGCCGAGGCGATTCATGCCCGTGTCGAACTTGAGCCAGACGTTGACCGTCCCGTCGCGGCAGGCGTCGAGCAGCTCGAGTTGTTCGGCGCAATGGACGACCAGCTCGAAGTCGTTCGCCCTCGCGACGTCGAGCTCGGCCTCGTTCATGACCCCGGCGAGCAGAATGACGCGCGTCGATATACCGTTTGCGCGCAGCTCGAGCGCCTCGGGCACGCGCGCGACGGCAAGAGCATCGACGTCGGAAAGGTGTTGCGCAACCGGCACCAGTCCGTGGCCGTAGGCGTTAGCCTTGACGACGGCCATGACCTTCGATCCGGGGGCGGCCCGGCGGATGGCCTCAAGGTTGTGTTGCAACGCGCCGAGCCGGATCAGGGCTCGCGCACCGAAACTCACTGATAGTCCTCGGGGGGCGGGAAATCGCCGTAAGTATCCGGCACCCAGTTCTCGAACTTGGTGTAGCGGCCCACGAAGGTCAGGGGGAAGTCACCGATCGGGCCGTTGCGCTGCTTGGCGATCGTAATATCCGCGATACCCTTGCGCGGCGTGTCCTGGTTGTAGACCTCTTCACGGTAGATGAAGACGATCAGGTCGGCGTCCTGCTCGATGGCGCCGGACTCGCGCAGATCCGACATCACGGGCCGCTTGTCCGTACGTTGCTCGACGCTGCGATTGAGCTGCGACAAGGCAATCACAGGCACGTGGAGTTCCTTGGCCAGCGCCTTCAGGTTACGCGAAATCTCGGAGATCTCGGTGGCGCGGTTTTCCTTCGTCCCCTCGATCTGCATCAGCTGCAGGTAGTCGACGATGATCAGTTCGAGACCGTGTTCACGTTTCAGGCGACGAGACCGGGCACGGATCTCGGTCGGCGACAGGCCCGGCGTGTCGTCGATATAGATCGGCGCGTCGGACATGAGCTGTACCGCCGTGTTGATGCGGGACCAGTCCTCGTCGGGGAAATTGCCCGTGCGCAGGTGCGCCATGTCGACGCGCCCCAGCGACGAGATCATGCGAAATGCGAGCTGCTGCGACGGCATTTCCATCGAGAAAATGGCGACGCCCTTGCGCGCGCCGATGGCGGCATTCTCGCCGATGTTGATGGCCAACGTGGTCTTGCCCATCGACGGGCGGCCCGCGACGATCACGAGGTCGCCACCCTGCAGACCCGCGGTCAATTTGTCGAACTCGTTGAATCCCGTGGCAATGCCCGTGATGCTGCCGTCGGACTGGTGCAACTCGTCGATGCGGTCGACCGTCTCCGGGAGGATGTCCTTGAGGGCCTTGAATCCCTTGCGG
>JBFGYM010000040.1:0-14376 GCA_041587435.1 Woeseiaceae bacterium | reverse complement strand
TTGATCAACTGGTGGGCGCTGCTGGTCCTGTCGCTCGCGTACGTCGTGGTGTTGTTCGCGATCGCGTACTGGGGCGATCTCGTCGAGCAAACGCGCATCTCGAAGCTGGTGCGCTCGGCGGTCTACAGCCTGACCCTGGCCGTCTACTGCACGTCCTGGACCTTTTTCGGCGCCGTCGGCACCGCTGCCGAGAACGGTTGGGGTTACCTGCCGATCTACGTCGGCCCGATGCTGGTCATCTTCTTCGGCTGGCCCCTGATCAATCGCATCGTCGCCATCAGCAAGCGGCAGAACCTGACCTCGATCGCCGACTTCATCGCGGCCCGCTACGGCAAGGCCCAGAGCCTCGCGGCGCTCGTGACCGTGATTGCGACCATCGGCTCCGTCCCCTACATCGCGCTGCAGCTCAAGGCGATCGTCGGGGGGTTCAGCATCATTACCAACTACGCCGAGGCCGGCGCGTCGGAGTACACCATCGCGCTGATCGTCGCGGCGGCGCTGGCCGGGTTCGCTATTTTGTTCGGCACGCGCAAGATCGATGTCACCGAGCACCATGAGGGCATGATGATCGCGATCGCGTTCGAGTCGGTCGTCAAGCTGTTTGCGTTCGTCGCGATCGGCGTATTCGCGCTCCTGCTCCTGCAGGACAGCGCCGGCGAGGTGACGGCGACGTCGGCGCGCGCGGACGCCGTGTTCAGCCTCGATCGCGTGCCGGACGCGTTCGTGACGCAGCTCATCCTCGCGAGCGCCGCGATCCTGTGCCTGCCCCGGCAGTTCCACGTCACCATCGTCGAGGCGCACAAGGATGCCGATATCAAGGCGGCGCGATGGGCGTTTCCGCTGTACCTGCTCGTGTTCACGGTCTTCATCGTCCCGATTACGCTGGCGGGACTCAAGGTTCTGCCGGTCGGTGCCTACAGCAGCGACGCGTTCGTCCTGGCGCTGCCGATGGAGTCGGGCCGCGACTGGCTGACGGTGCTGGCGTTCATCGGCGGTTTCTCGGCCGCGACCAGCATGGTGATCGTCGCCTGCGTGGCCCTGTCGACGATGATCAGCAACGAGCTCGTCATGCCGGCGCTGCTCAGGATCAAGGCGCTGGGACTGTCGGAACGCGCGGACTACTCGCGGCCGCTGATCCACGTTCGCCGCGGTGCGATCGTCGTTGTCACGCTGCTGGCGTTCCACTACTACCTGGCGATGGACGAGTCGGCGGCGCTCGCGAGTATCGGGTTGCTGTCATTTGCGGCGGCGGCGCAGTTCATGCCGCTGATCCTGCTGGGCATGTACTCGCACCGTGTCACGCGCATCGGCGCGATTGCCGGACTGACGACAGGTTTCGTCCTGTGGGCGTACACGCTGTTCCTCCCGACCCTCGCGCGGTCCGGCATTTTCCCGCCGGATTTCGTCGAGAACGGATTGTTCGGGCTCCGCTGGCTGCGGCCGGAGTCGCTGATCATCGACGTGCAGTCGAATCCGCTGACGCACGGCGTGGCCTGGTCTTTGTGCGCCAACGTCGCCGTCATGGGCATCGTGTCGATGGTCACGCGGCAGTCGATGCTCGAGAAGATCCAGGCACGTCTGTTCGTGCGGCCGATCGTCAGCCCGGACGGCGTGCGTCCCATGGCCACGCGTTCCGACCTCACCAATGCCGACCTGCGCGCACTAGCCGACCGCTTCCTCGGCGAGCAGCATGCGCAACGCTCGTTTGCCGACTTTGCGGAGCAACAGGGTCTCGACATGTCGCCGTCGCTGATTGCTGACCGGCGCTTGTTGCAATACACGGAGCGCTTGCTGGCAGGAGCAATCGGGGCGGCATCGGCACGCGTCGTCATCACGACCGCTTTGCGCAAGACCGGCATGGAAATCGGCGATGTCGTGTTGCTGCTGGACGAAACTTCACAGGCCGTGCGTTTCAATCGACAGCTCACGGAGGCCACGCTCGAGAACATCACGCAAGGAGTCAGCGTGATCGATGCCGACCAGAGGCTGATCGGCTGGAACACGCGCTACCTCGAGCTGATGAACTACCCCGACGGCATGGTGCACGTGGGCGAATCCATCGAGGAGATGATTCGCTACAACGCGGAAGTCGGCCGCTTCGGCGACTGCGATATCGAGAAGGAAGTCGCCAAGCGCGTGGATTTCCTGCGCGAGGGCTCGGCTTACCGGTTCGAGAGTAATTTCGTCGACGGCAAGGTCATCGAGATTCGCGGCCAGCCCATGCCCGACGGCGGGTTCGTCACCACGTACACCGATATCACCGACTTCAAGTCGGCGGAAAAAGAACTCGTCGAGGCGAAGGCGTCACTTGAACAGCGCGTCGCGGATCGAACGGCGGCGCTCGAGTCGGCCATGCAGGCGCTGCGCGGCGCCAAGGCCGAGGCGGAGGAGGCCAACGCGTCGAAAACGCGCTTCCTGGCCGCGGCGGCGCACGACCTGCTGCAGCCGCTCAATGCCGCGAAGCTGTTTGCGGCACTGCTCATCGAGCATCGCGACGACATGACCGAGGACCAGGCCAGGCTGGTCGCACGGGTCGAAAGCGGGCTATTGAGCGTGGAGGATCTCCTCAGCGCCTTGCTGGACATTTCGAGGCTCGACTCCGCCGCGCCGGTTCCGAGGCCGGAAAACGTCAGACTTCGCGACCTGTTCACGGCGCTCGAATCGCAGTTCTCCGAGACGTTCGCGGAGCAGGGGCTCGAGCTGCGCTTCGCCCCCAGCGACGTCGTCGTCCACTCGGACCCGGCGCTGCTGCGCCGCATATTGCAGAATTTCGTCAGTAATGCGCGCCGCTATACGCGCGAGGGCGGGGTACTCATCGGATGCCGTCGGCGCAACGGGCAGGTCGCGATCCAGGTCATCGATACCGGGGTCGGCATCGCGGAGAGCGACCAGAAGGCCGTGTTCCAGGAATTTCACCGGCTGTCCGAAGGGGCCGAGCGCACCAAGCGCGGGCTGGGCCTCGGCCTCGCCATCGTGGACCGCATCGCGCGCCTGCTCGGCCACGAAATCAGGCTGCGCTCGGTACTCGGTAAGGGCAGTTGTTTCGAGGTAATCGTGCCGCGGGCGACCGGGATGCCCGCGATTCCGGCGCAGCCGGCCGCGATCGATCCGCGTGACTCGTCGTCGATCGATGGACAGGTCGTGCTGTGCATCGACAACGAGCAGGAAATCCTGGACGGCATGCACGGATTGCTGCGGAAATGGGGCGCCGCGCCGTCGGTGGCGACCAACCGCGACGAGGCCCTGGCGGAGATGCAAAGGGTGCACGAGGCGTCGGGCAATTGGCCGGCGCTGCTGCTCGTCGATTATCACCTCGATAACAAGACCACGGGGCTCGAGGTCATCATTGCGCTGCGCGAATTCAGCGGCGTCAATCTACCCGCCGTGATCCTGACGGCCGATCACTCCGACAAGGTGGCCCATCTCGTCCGCCTGGGAGGGCACGTGCTGCTGCACAAGCCGGTCAAGCCGGCGGCGCTGCGTGCGCTAATCAACCGTATCCTGAGCCGCCGGGCGGCCGCCTGACACGCTTTCTGCAAGGGCCGGCGAATGGATCCTGAGCCGCTGTACGGCCAGCACGGCCTGCGTGCGGTTATTGACATGCATCTTGCGCAGGATCGCGGTGACGTGCGCCTTGATCGTGGCTTCGGATACGCCGAGCTGGAAGGCGATCTGTTTGTTCAGCAGGCCCTCGCCCAGCATCATCAATACGCGAAACTGGTGCGGCGTCAGGGAACTCAGCGCCGTCGCGATGCGCGCTTCCTCGCTGTCGATGCGGTTATCCGTGAGATTGACGCCCTCGGGCACCCAGACCTCGCCCTCGAGCACGGCGCGAATGCCGTCCTCGAGCGTCGCAATGGGTGACGACTTCGGGATGAAGCCGCTGGCACCGTGCTGGATGGCGCGCGCGATGACCGCGGCCTCATCCATCGCGGACACGATGACGGTCGGCAGCGTCTCGTGGTTGCTGCGAATCCAGGCGAGCGCCGAGAAACCGCTGACGCCCGGCATGTTGAGATCCAGGAAGAGCAGGTCCGCGTCCGGATTCGCTTCGACCACGTGCTGCAGGGTGTCGAGGCTGTCGGCCTCGACGATGTGCGCATCATCCACGCAGTTGCCGATGGCGTGAATCAGCGCCTCGCGAAACAGCGGGTGATCGTCGGCGACGATGAATGTACTCGAATGGCCCAGGTCACGTCCCCTGCAGCGTCAACCAGGCCACAAGATTACCCCAATCGACAGCGGCGTTCCTCATTTGCCGCGCCCGACATTAGACCTTCGTCTAATCGGGCGACGAATTCGACCATTGGCTAATGGCAAGGAGTTGCCCGCTATCCGAGTATCCCGCGTGTTTATCGGGAAAATTCCTTAATTTGGGGGAAGATAATGAAGATCAACAAGACGATGAAGACGGCCACGGCGGGATTTGCAGCAGCACTGCTGGGCGCTTCGGGCGCCGCCTTCGCCGACAGCCACACACCGACAACGACGTACAAGTTCGGCGGTTACGCGAAATTCGACGCGATGTTCTCCGACTACAGCGACGGTACGCCCGGCGGCAACGATCTGATACGCCAGTTCATTTACACGCCCCAGATTCCGGTTGGTGACGGTACGGGCAGCAGCGACATGACGTCCGACTTCCACGCCAGGGAGACGCGAATCAATTTTCGCGCCGACACGACGACGGGCGGCGGAGACAAGATCACGGCCTTTATCGAGATGGACTTCCTGATCCACGGTGACGGGAACGAAGTCGTTTCCAATTCGTACAGCCCGCGCCTGCGGCACGCGTTCCTCAAGTACAACAACTGGACTTTCGGCCAGACCTGGTCGACGTTCATGGACGTAAGTGTCCTTCCCGAAGCACTCGACTTCGTCGGCCCGGTAGAATCCACGACCTTCATTCGCCAGGCCATGATCCGCTACACGACGGGCAACCTCGAACTCGCGGTCGAAAACCCGCAGACGTTCGTGACCGGTGGCACGCGGGACCAGTCCACGGTGCCTGACCTGGTCGCGCGCTACACGTTCAAGCTCGACGGCGGCAGCTACGTCAAGCTCGCCGGCATCATGCGCAGCCTCAAGATCCAGGACACGACCGGTTCGGGCTCGCAGGCCGACGAGACGGCTTTCGGCATCAGCGCCTCGGCCAAGTTCGTGCTGGGCAACGGCGGCGATATCCGCGCCATGGCCACGTTCGGCGACGGCGTCGGCCGCTATATCGGTCTCGGTTTCGTGCCCGATGGCTACGTCGATGCATCGACCGGCAGCATCGAGACGGCCGAGGCCCTCGCCTGGTTCGTCGCTTACCGGCACATCTGGAACAGTGATTGGCGCTCGAACATCATGTACGGCATGACCTCGATCGATTACAACGACAACGTGCAGGCGGCCGGTTTCAACGACACGGGTTCGAGCATCCATTTCAACGTTATTCGCACCGTGTTGCCGAAACTGGATATCGGTGCCGAGGTCATCTTTGCTGAGCGCGAACTCGTCAACGGCACGGACGGCGATGTCACGCGATTCCAGCTCTCGGCCAAGTACGCGTTTTAGCTAACCCCCCCCCGATTCTGAATCGGGAACTTCGCTGGCGGCGCCGGAGTCGGCGCCGCCGGTTTTTCATTTCTACCGGGCATGTCAAAATCGGCTCATGAAAGAGATTCCCGAGATCGCGGAATTCCTGGGTGGCCTGCCGGGATTCGATATGCTCGACGAGAAGCTGCTCGCGACCTGCGCCAGGAACGTCGAAATCGCCTACTACCGGCGGGGTGAGGACATCCTCACGATCGGCAGCGAGAATCGCCAGCTGCACATTGTGCGCGGCGGCGCCGTCGAGTTGCGCAACGAATCCGGCGAGATGATGGCCCGCCTCGCCGAAGGCGACTGCTTCGGGTTTCCCTCCCTGATGAACAACGCGCCGGCCCGCAATCATTCGGTGGCGCTCGAGGACACGCTCGTTTATCACCTGGGCGGCGACGCGTTCGCGCGCGCCCGCCAGGAAAACAGTGCGTTCGACACGTGGTTCATCCGGGCGCTGTCCGACCGGCTGACCATGCAGCCGGCCGCGACGACGTTTCGCGGCATGTCCGGCCGGTCCGTGCGCACGCTGATCACGCGCGCGCCGGTGTGGATCGGTTCCGATGCGACCATTCGCCAGGCCGCGCAGAAAATGGTGGCCGACCGCGTCTCTGCGATGCTCGTCAGCGACGGCAAGGGCGTTCTCGGCATCGTCACGGATCGCGACATCCGGGAACGCGTCGTGGCGGCCGGTATCTCGCACGACAGCCCCGTGACCCAGGTCATGACCAGCGAACCCATCACGCTGAACGCCTCCGCGCACGCGTTCGAGGCGGCGATGGTGATGATGCAGGCCAACATCCATCACCTGCCGATCACCTCGCGCGGCAGACTCATCGGCATGGTGTCGCGCAGTGACTTCATGCGGCTCGAAACCGAGCACCCGCTGTACCTTGTCAGCGACATCGGCAAGCAGACCACGGTTCGCGGCGTCGTCGAAGCTTGCCAGCGCATGCCGGCGCTGATCATCGGGCAGATCGAATCGGATACGACGGGCGAGCAGCTCGGCAAGTTCATCACGACGATCACCGACACCGTCACGCGGCAGCTTCTGCGCATCGCCGAGACGGAACTCGGCCCGCCGCCCTGCGAGTATGCGTGGGTCGCGATGGGGTCCCAGGGCCGCTTCGAACAGTCGGCCAAGAGCGACCAGGACAACGCGCTCGTGTTGTCCGACACGGCAAGTGAGAGCGACGACGCGTATTTCGCGGCCATGGCCAGGATCGTGAACGACGGCCTCGACGCCTGCGGCTACGTGTACTGCCCAGGCGACGTCATGGCGTCGAACACGAAATGGCGCCAGCCCCTGCAAGCCTGGAAAGAGTATTTTCACCGCTGGATTACGGTGCCCGAGGAAAAGGCGCTGATGCACGCCAACATCTTCTTCGACCTGCGTTGCGTTCACGGCAACGCCAAGCTCGTGGACCGCTTGAAGGAAAGCATTCGCCGCGATGCGCGCAAGAACGAAATCTTTCTCTCGCTGATGGCCAAGAACGCGATGAACTTCCAGCCGCCATTGGGGTTTTTCCGGCAATTCGTGCTCGAGAAATCGGGCGAACACAAGAACACGCTGGACCTCAAGGCACACGGCATCATGCCGATCGTGGAAATCGCGCGAATTCGTTCGCTCGCGGCCGGCGAATTGCGGATCAGCACCCGCAACCGGCTGCGCGCTGCCGCCAAGGCCGGGGAGATCACGGAGACCGACGCCGCCAACCTCGTCGACGCGCTCGATTTCATCGAGAAGCTGCGCATCGAGCACCAGAGCCGCCAGCTGAGGGCGGGCAAGGCCCCGGACAACTTCCTGTCTCCCAAAGAGCTTTCGCCGCTCGTTCGCCAGAATCTCAAGTCGGCGTTTTCCCAGGTGCGCGTCAGCCAGTCCGCGCTGCTGAACCGCTTCCACCTCGCATGAGGTATTCCTGGATGCAGGCCAGGCGCTGGTACCTGGCGCGCAAACGCGTGCTGGAACCACTGCAATCGCTCATGGCGAGCGGCCTGCCGTCGCGGTCGTCGCCGTTCGCGGCGACGGAATTCGTCGTGCTCGACATCGAGACGACGGGACTCGACGCGGCGACGGCAGACATGCTCAGCGTCGGCTGGGTCGTCGTCCGCAGCGGGCGCGTCGTTCTCGACACCGCGCAGTCCTGGCTGGTCAGGCCGAGCGGCAACGTCGGAGCCAGTGCCTCGGTACACGGCCTGACGGACACACTCGTTGGCGAGGGCCAGAACTGGGGTGTCGTGCTGGACCGCATCGTGGCGGCACTCGAGGGCCGTGTACTCGCCGTGCACCACGCCGGTCTCGACAAGGCACTCCTCGACCGTATGTGCCTCAGGCGTTACGGCGCGAAACTGCTCGTGCCGGTTGTCGACACGCTCGCCCTGGAATTCGAAAGGCAGCACCGTGCACACCATCTCGAGTCCAATGCGTCCCTGCGCCTGTCGGACCTGCGGGATGCCTACGGCTTGCCGAGATACGGTGCGCACGACTGCCTGGCGGACGCCATTGCAACGGCCGAGCTGCTGGTGGCCATGGTTGCGCACCGCAAGTCGACGACGCTCGGCGACCTGCTGGCCTGAACGTTCGGGATTTGCAGGCAGCGGGCATCTGGTAGGGTTGGCCGATGATCGCGACCTTCAGGAAGACGCCGCCGGCGCCGATTATCCGTGATCGCGACGATCCGGGCGTCGCCGCGGAAATGCGGCGGCGCCAGTGGGCCGTCTTTTTCGCGATCACACTGGGTTACGGTTTTTACTACGTCTGCCGCCTGAGTTTCAGTGTTGCCAAGAAGACGATGGCCGATGCGGGCGTCTTCGATCCCGCGGAGATGGGAATCATCGGGCTGGCGCTGTTTTACGCCTACGCGTTCGGCAAGCTGGCGAACGGCGTTCTTGCGGATCGAGTCAACGTCCGGCGCTTCATGGCTGCCGGCCTGTTCGTCTCGGCGCTGATTAATCTCGCCCTGGGTTTCACGACGGCCTTCTGGGTGTTCCTCGTTCTGTGGGGCTTCAACGGCTGGTTCCAGTCGTTCGGCGCGGGCTCGAGCGTCGTCACGATCACTCACTGGTACAGCAGCAAGGAGCGCGGCACGTTCTACGGCATGTGGGCCAGCAGTCACAACATCGGCGAAGCGATCACGTTCATCGGGACGGCTCTCGTCATCTCGAGCTTCGGCTGGATGTGGGGCTTCCGCGCCGCCGGCATCGCCTGCATCGTGGCGAGCGTCTTCATCCTCAAGTTCCTGTTCGAACGTCCCGACGTCTACGGGTTG
Source organism: Woeseiaceae bacterium (assembly GCA_041587435.1). GTDB lineage: Bacteria > Pseudomonadota > Gammaproteobacteria > Steroidobacterales > Woeseiaceae > UBA1847. The sequence goes on along the minus strand of JBFGYM010000040.1, from coordinate 5,524 downwards.
CCCGTCGTCAACAGGCCCGAGTCGGCCGAGGCGGCCGCGTTGAGCGTCACGAGAAAGCAGTTTCAGGTCGCCAGGAACCCGGCGGTCTGGATACTTGCGCTGTCGAGCGCCTGCTTCTACGTCACACGCTACGCGGTCAACAGCTGGGGGATCTTCTTCCTCGAGGCCGAGAAAGGCTATACGACGATCGAGGCGAGTTCGATCGTCGCGGCGAACGCGATCGCCGGCATATTCGGGACGTTCTTCTCCGGCATGCTATCCGACCGCTTTTTCGGCGGATCACGAAACCTGCTGGCACTCATCTTCGGCATCGTGTATGCGGCGGCCGCGGCGCTGTTCCTGCTGGGACCCGCAGATGCGTTCATGGACACCCTGGCCATGGTGCTGTTCGGCGTCGCACTCGGCGTGCTGATGGTCTACCTCGGCGGGCTCATGGCGGTCGATATCTGCTCGAAAGAGGTATCGGGCACGGTGCTCGGCGTCGTGGGCGTGGCCAGCTACATCGGTGCAGGCACGCAGGACCTGATCAGCGGCTTCCTGATCAACGGCGGTGCGGAGGTCGTCGATGGACGGACCGTCTACGATTTCAGCGCCGCGGCCTGGTTCTGGATCGGCTCGGCCGTCGTGTCGCTGGTGCTCGCGACGCTCGTCTGGAACGTCAGGTCGCCCGACTAGCATGGCGACGCGCGTCATGCTGTTCGATCTTGGCGGTGTCCTGGCGGACCTGGGCGACCCGGTTGCCGCCATGGAGCTCGACATGGAGTCCGACGCGTTCTGGCGCACGTGGACGCGGTCACCGTCCGTGCGCGCGTTCGAGACCGGGCGCATGAGCGAGAGGGACTTTTTCGAGGCGATCGCCCGCGAGCTCGGCTACCGGGGCCGCGTGCCTTTCGAGCGCGCCTTCGCGCGCTGGGTGCTGCGGCCGTTCCCGGGCATCGAGGCTTTCGTGCGGCAGCGAGAGCGGGGCCGGCAGCTCGCCCTGTTGTCCAATACCAATCCGATCCACTGGCGCCAGGTGACGGCTGCCACGACGGTCTTCGATACGTTCCGGCAAACCTTCCTGTCGTTCGAAACCGGCCTGTTCAAGCCGGATCCCGACGCATTCCTGCAGGTGATCGAGCACTTCGGGTGCCGGCCCGCCGACATTCGTTTCCTCGACGACGTACAGGCCAACGTGGACGCCGCGCGGGCGCTCGGCATCGACGCGCACCGTTACTGTGCGCGCTAGTTGGCCAGCGTGATCGTGCCGCTGTCCGAGATGCGGATTTTTCGCCGGTACGCGCCGGGGTCGAGCTTGGCCTTGAACTCGTAAGTGAACGCGTTGCTGTTCTTCTGCATGAGCGAGCGGAACAGCTGGATTCCGGCCATCAGGTTGAATCCGGCGTTCAGCGTCAGCGTGCCTTCGCCGTAGCCGTCGATGACCGGCAGCCGGTTGCCAACGCCCTTGATCAGGTCGTGGCCGTCGAGGCTGATCGTGTACGAGACGCCTGCCAGCTCGAGCGGCTCGAGGTTGGGGTTGACCACGTGCAGCACGATCTCGAACTTCGGCAGGCCGCTGCCGTCGCCGGCGGAGACCGGTCGAAACGATTGCACGGTGACGGAGGGTGTTTCATAGCCGGCGCCCATGCCGGCACAGCCAGGCAAGATGACACTGGCGACGAGGAGCGCCAATGCGGCGAGCGGTGAATGTGCATTCGATATGGTCATGGATGCTCTCCTTTTCGGTCACGCGGCGGGTTCCTGTCCAGTCGGTGGTTCTCGAACATCTCCCCGGCCGCTTTCAGAATGCCGGTCAGGCCGATGCCGATCACGATCAGGCCGACCGACACGTCCTTGAGGATGTCTTCCTCGACCCGGACGAAGCCGATCAGGCCGACGGTCAGGAACACGACGACCATCACGCCGATCACTCCCAGGAAGATCTTGCCGCCGGTCGGGCTTTCCCAGACCTTGCGCGAGATCTCGTTCTGGGTCGTCGTCGTGTCCTGCAGCGTCGAGACGCTGATCGCGATGCCGTAGAAGACGAGCGCGGTATTGAGGTGCCCCCAGTCGGGGCTGCCACCCAGAGACATCGCGAAGAACGCAAAATAGACGACCGCTACGGCCATCAGGACGTATTGCAGGTAACTGATCCTGTGGAACAGGGCCTTCATGACAGCGCCACCGGTGAGACGAGCACGCCGTCTTCGTCGCAATAGATCCATTCGCCGGGCCGGAACGTCAGGCCGCCGAACTCGACCGGCTCGTCGACTGCTCCGGCGCCCTGCTTGCGGCTCTTTGCCGGGTTGACGCCGAGTGCCTTGACGCCGAAATCGATCCGCGCGATCTCGGCCGAGTCGCGGATCGCACCCAGAATCACGACGCCGGACCAGCCGTTCTTTGCGCCTTTCGCGGCAATGATGTCGCCCATCAACGCGCTCGCGGTCGAGCCGCCGCCATCGACCACGACAACGGCTCCGTCGCCGGGTTCGTCGAGCAGGGCACGGAACAACTGGTTGTCGCGAAAACAACGGACGGTGCGGATCGGGCCGCAGAACCGCTTCCTGCCGCCGAAGTCGCGAAACTGCACCGAGCAGGTGTGTACCTTGCCCTCGTGATCGTCGTACAGGTCGGTCGTGGCCCAGCTCATGCGATCTTCTCCTGCGCACTTTCGCGCGGCAGGTAGCGCACGAGCATCGCGAACTCGTCGATGGTGCCGGCGTCGACGCCGGCAGGCAGGGGAATGCGCACGACGTGCCCCGACCCCGGCGCGACCTCGGCGGCGTTGCCGTCCTTGTCGAGCATGGCGTCGAGCGCGAAGGTCGTGTTGCCGGACGGCGTGACGAGCTCCATAAGGTCGCCCGCGAGGAACTTGTTCTTCACGCCGATCGTGAGCCAGCTGTGGTTGACGTCGACGACGTCGCCCACGAGCTGCTGGCGATCGGACGCCGATACGCCGCGCTCGTAGTTCTGGTATTCCTTCGGCGGGTGGCGGCGGTAGAAACCCTCCGTGTAGCCGCGGTTCGACAAGCCCTCGAGTTCGTCCATCATGTGCATATCGAACTCGCGCCCCGCCACGGCATCGTCGATGGCGCGCCGGTACACCTGCGCGGTGCGCGCCGCGTAATAGGCGGACTTGGTGCGCCCCTCGATCTTGAGCGAGTCGATGCCCATCTCCGCGAGTTCCCTGACGTGCTGCACGGCCCGCAGGTCGCGCGAATTCATGATGTACGTGCCGTGCTCGTCTTCGTAGGCGGGCATGAGTTCGCCGGGCCGGGTCTCTTCTTCGAGCAACGCGACGGGCATGTCGCCCGGGTTGAACTCGACCGGCGCAATATCACCCGTGCTCGTTTCGCGGGCTTCGTAGGCGTTGTACTTCCAGCGGCAGGTGTTGGTGCACGCGCCCTGGTTGGAATCGCGGTGCGACATGTAGCCCGAAAGGAGGCAGCGCCCGGAGTAGGCGATGCACAGTGCACCGTGCACGAAAACCTCGAGCTCCATGTCCGGGCATTGTTCGCGAATTTCGCGGACTTCCTTCAGGGACAGCTCGCGCGACAGGATGATGCGCGAAAGTCCCATCTGCTGCCAGAATTTCACGGCGGCGTAGTTGACGACGTTGGATTGCACAGACAGGTGGATCGGCATGTCCGGGAAGTTCTCGCGAACCATCATGATCAGCCCGGGATCGGACATGATCAGCGCATCGGGCCCCATGTCGATGACCGGCTGCAGGTCGCGAATGTAGTTCTTCAGCTTGTTGTTGTGCGGCGCGATGTTGCTGGCGAGGAAGAACAGCTTGCCGGCCGCGTGCGCTTCGGCGATGCCCTCGGCGAGCACGTCGTCCTTGCTGAACTGGTTGTTGCGCACGCGCAGGGAGTAGCGCGGCTGGCCCGCGTACACGGCATCCGCACCGTACGCAAACGCGTAGCGCATGTTTTTCAGCGTGCCGGCAGGCGACAGAAGTTCAGGTTTGTTCATCTCGGGACCCGTTCTCGGATCGGGGATTATATACGGCAAATAGGCGAATCTACGTAAGGTCGGGCCTGCGAAAAAGCGCGAAAATTGCAGCGGCGACTCTCAATTCCAAGCGAGGTGCATTATGGATACGCCTGTACGAAACGCCGAGAGTCTCGACCTCTTCGTGAACGCTACTCAGCAGTTCGAGAGGGCCCTGACCTGGGTCGACGGGATCAAGGAAGGGATCATCGACTTCCTGATCAACCCGAAGCGCACGATCCACGTGCGATTTCCCGTCTACATGGACGATGATTCGATCAAGACGTTCCACGGTTTCCGCGTGCTGCACAACGAGGTGCGCGGCCCGGGCAAGGGAGGCATACGGTATCACCCGGACGTGACCGAGGCCGAGGTGGCCGCGCTGGCTGCCTTCATGACCTGGAAGACCGCCGTGGTCGACATTCCCTACGGCGGCGCCAAGGGTGGCGTCGTTTGCGACCCGAAGAAGCTGAGCCGCGACGAGTTGCGGCGCATCACGCGGCGCTTCGTCAGCGAACTCGGCGACAACATCGGGCCATATACGGACATCCCGGCCCCGGACGTGTACACCAATGCGCAGACCATGGCCTGGATCTACGACACCTACGACCTGATGCACCCGGGCGACAACAACCTGGCCGTCGTGACGGGCAAGCCGATCGAGATCGGCGGTTCGCTGGGCCGCGACGAGGCGACCGCGCGCGGCAGCTGGTATGCCACGGAGCAGATGCTGCGGCGCAAGGGCGTGCCCGGGCTCGAGACGCTCGAAGGCGCGCGCGTCGCCATACAGGGATACGGCAACGCCGGGTCGGTGGCGGCCCGTCTGTTCCACGACGCCGGTGCCAGCGTCGTTGCGGTCAGCGATTCCCGCGGCGGCATCGCGCGTGACGAGGGGCTGGATCCGCGGGACGTCCTGGCATTCAAGCGGGAGAACGGCACCGTCGTCGGTTTCCCGGGCGCGAAAAAGGTCAGTAACGACGAGGTCCTTACTTACGATTGCGACGTGCTGATCCCGGCGGCCCTCGAGTGCCAGGTCACGACATCCAATGCCAGCCGGGTCAGGGCGAAGCTGATCGTGGAGGATGCGAACGGACCGCTGACGGCCGCCGCAGACGAGGTGCTGCGACAAAAAGGCGTCGTCGTCCTGCCCGATATCCTCGCGAATGCGGGCGGTGTCGTCGTGAGCTATTTCGAGTGGGTGCAGAACCTCGAAAACCAGCAGTGGAGTCTCGACAAGGTCGAGCGCCGTCTCAACGAGAAAATGTGCCGCGCCGTCGACGAGACGGTCGACCGCTTCGAGGAGCTGAAAGCCAGGTACGACAGCGGCCACAACGAGGGCAACCCGGGCCCGACGCTAAGGGACGCGGCGCTCGTGTCCGCGATCGGGCGCATCGCCAACGTCGTGCTGCAGCGGGATATCTGGCCGTAATCCGGTCGAGGCCGCCGCCCCTGCTGCCGGGGCGGCGGATCTGTGAAATTAACAGTGTAAAATTCTTCCTGTAAAATTTGAGTCAATAATTCAGTAATGTCGTCTGCAACGGTCCTCGCG
>JBFGYM010000039.1:0-15059 GCA_041587435.1 Woeseiaceae bacterium | reverse complement strand
GTCACGGGCACGGTCGCGCCGGCGGAACGGTATCGGGCGGATGCTGACGACGAGATCCAGCTCGGCGACGAGTCGATCCAGGAGATCCTGCAGTCCGACGTCTTCGCCAAGCTCGTCAATGACGAGGCGTTCCAGGAGGCCATGCGCAGCGAGGCCTTCAGCCTGGCTTTGCGCAACAACAACGCGCTGCACGAGGCGTTCGCGAACGAACGTTTTCGCGCCGCCTGGAACCAGCTGTCCGTGCGCGACGCTTTCGCGAGCAGCGACATGCGCCTGGCCTGGAGCAACGAGGCTTTCCGTGGCGCAGCGAACGCCGAAGCATTCCGGCGGGCCATGGACAACCACCTGACGCGTGACGCGCTGAGCAGCAAGGAATGGGCCATGGCCCTGGCCAACGAAAACCTGCGGGCCGTCATGGACAACGCAGCTTTCCGCCAGGAATTCTTCTCGACGCGGGTACTGGATGCGCTGCGCAGCTCGTCGTTCGAACAGGCGATGGCCAGCGGCATGTCCCTGAGCGAGGCGTTTGCGTCCAACCAGGAAGCATTTGGCGCGCTCATGAAATTCGAGCAGTTCAACCTGGCGCTGGCAGACAATCGCCTGCGCGAGTCGTTCGCCGCCAACCGCCTGCGCGAGGCTTTCGCACACGAGCGATTCGGCGCCGTCATGAACCTCGATGCCTACCGGCAAGCCGCGAGCGTGGATGCCTTGCGTACCGCGATGACGGGCAATGCCCTGCGCGAGATGTGGTCGCACGAGGCGCTGCGCGAGGCGCTCAACAGCGAGGCCTTCCGCCTGTCATTGTCGAACCAGGCCGTCTTCGACATGCTGAGCAACGAGCGCTACCGCATGGCATTTGCCAGCCCGGCGATGCTCGAAGCCCTCTCGAACGAGCGCTTCCGGCTGGCGCTCAGCAGCGAGCGGCTTCACGAAGCCCTCCGGCACGAGGCCCTGAGGGAAAACCTGGGCGCGAGATAGGCAAGTCCCCGGCCGTCGGCCCAGACCAGACAGGGGAGTCATGACCGAGGACGCGATCGAATCGCGTCCTCGGTTTGTGCGACACAAGGGGTAAGAACATGCGGAAAGCAGGCGCCCGATACGGTTTTATGCTCGCCCTCGCGAGCGCAGTCTGTGCGCCCGCGGCCTCGCAGGAGATCAGCCTCGCCGAGACGGACAAGCTGCGGCTGCTGTATTTCGATCCAACCGAGACCTATCTCGTCCCGCGCATCATCCAGACGTTCCACAATTCCATGGAACGCCAGAAGAGCATTCTCGGCTACGATTCCGATGAGAAGGTCACGGTGCTGCTGACCGATTTCTCGGACTACGGCAACGCCGGCGCGAACTCGGTCCCTGCCAATGGCGTCATCGTCGACATCGCGCCGCTGTCACTGACCTTCGAGACCGCCGCGCCGGCCGAACGCATGTACACGATCATGAACCATGAACTGGTTCATATCAGCACGACGGACCAGGCGGCACCGGCCGACCTGCGCGCGCGTCGGTTCTTCCGCGGCAAGGTGCTCGCGAATGCCGAACACCCCGAGACGATTCTCTACCAGTACCTGACGGCGCCGCGCAAGACCAGCCCGCGCTGGTATCTCGAGGGCATAGCCGTGTTCCTCGAGACGTGGATGGCCGGCGGTCTCGGCCGCGCACAGGGTGCCTACGACGAGATGGTGTTCCGCGCCATGGTGCGCGACGAGGCGCACTTCTACGATCCGCTCGGCCTCGTCGCCGAGGGCACCGCCGTCGATTTCCAGGTCGGGACGAACGCCTACCTTTACGGATCGCGTTTCATGACCTGGGTCGCGTACACGTATTCCCCCGAGCAACTCGTCGAATGGGTGACGCGTACCGAGGGAAGCCGGCGGTCTTACGAGGCGGACTTCGAACGCGTATTCGGCAAGTCGCTGAACGAGGCGTGGCAGGACTGGATTGCGTTCGAGCGCGACTTCCAAAGTCAGAACCTGGCTCGCGTGCGCGAGTACCCGATTACGCCCTTCGATGAGCTGACGGCCAGGCCCCTCGGCTCCGTGTCGCGCGCCTTTTACGATGCCGGGACGAACAGCCTGATTGCCGGCTTCTACGAGACGGGCGTCCTGCCCCACATCGGTGAGCTGGATCTCGACACCGGTGACGTCGAGCGGCTTGACGAGGTCAAGGGCGCGATGCTGTACCGCGTCTCCTCGGTCGCGTTCGACAGCAATAGCGACACGGTCTTCTACACCACCGACAATTACGCCTACCGCGACATCGTCGCGCTGGATCGCAAGACCGGCAAGAGCCGGCGGCTCCTGCGCGACGTGCGCATCGGCGAGCTCGTCGTCAATCCGCAGGATCGTTCCCTCTGGGGCGTGAGACACCTGAACGGCTACGCATCGCTGGTGCGCATCCCTTACCCGTATGACGACTGGAACCTGGTGCGCGCGCTCCCTTACGGCACCGTCATCTACGACCTCGACGTCTCGCCGGACGGCAAACGCTTATCAGGCACGTTCGGCGACATCCGCGGCAAGCACACGCTGCAAGTCCATGAAATCAGCGCGCTGCTCGAAGATCGCGACGAACCGGTCGCAACGCTCGGGCTCGGCGATTCGCTGCCGGAGGGCTTCGTGTTTTCGCCGGACGGTCGCTACCTGTTCGGCAGTTCCTACTACACGGGCATTTCCAATATCTTCCGCTTCGAGATCGAAACAGGCGAATACGAAGCCGTCAGCAACACCGAGAGCGGCTTCTTCCGGCCCATTCCGATCGACAATGACAACCTGATCGTCTTCAGCTACACCGGCCAGGGATTCGTCCCGGTTCGCATCAAGGCCGAACCGCTCGAGGACGTCAGCCCGATCGTATTCCTCGGCACAAAGACGATCGCGAGGCACCCGGTGCTCCGTACCTGGCGGGCGGGGTCCCCCGACGACATCGACGCGGAGTCGCGGATCACCGCGCAAGGCCATTACAGCGCAGCGTCGAACCTGGGTTTCGAATCGATGTACCCCACCGTGCTGGGGTACAAGGACTCCGTGTCGCTCGGGCTCAAGTTCAATTTCTCCGACGAACTGATGCTCGATACGCTGAAAGTCGGTATCGGCTACTCGACGGACGGCGACCTGCCCAGCGACGAACGCCCCAACGTCAGCATCGAGTACCGGCATAACGTGTTGAGCGCCAGCCCGCTGGCCGGGTCGTGGACCTTCAGCGCCAGCCGCAATCGCGCGGACTTCTACGACCTGTTCGGGCCTACGAAGACGAGCCGCAAAGGCAACCAGTTCTCCGTCACCTACGACAAGTCCCTGATCTACGACGAGCCGAGGAGGCTCGGGCTCTCCGTCAATGCGAGTCACTTCACGGACATGGATCGATTGCCCCGCTACCAGAACGTGCCCGTAACGTTCGACGAGATGTCGACCTTCCACGCGGAACTCAGCTATTCCAATGTGCGCGGCTCGCTCGGCCGCGTCGACGACGAGCGCGGCGTCAAGTGGAACCTTGCCGCGGCGGCCAGCCACGTCAATTCCGACACGATTCCCAAGGTCGTCGCGGGACTCGATTTCGGTTTCCCCCTGCCCTGGAAGCACTCCTCGATCTGGTTGCGCAGTGCTGCCGGCGGCGCGTTCGGCGACCGCCTCGACGAGTTCGCCAATTTCTACTTTGGCGGATTCGGCAACAACTATGTCGACCGCGGCGCCGTGAAGCGATACCGTGAGCACTATTCGATGCCGGGTTTCGAACTCAATGCCATACCGGGCCGCAACTTCGTCCGCTCCATGCTCGAGTGGAACCTGCCGCCCCTGCGTTTCGAGCGCGTAGGTACGCCGGACTTCTACCTGACCTGGGCGCGCCCGGCATTGTTCTTCAGTTCCCTGACGACGGACTTCGACGACAGCGCCTTGCGCGACGACGTGCAAAGCGCCGGCATTCAGGTCGACCTGCGTTTCACGATCATGTCGCGGCTCACGATGACATTGTCGGCAGGCTACGCCCGCGGCTTCGGCAATTCGCTGATCCCGGACGACGAGGAATACATGCTGTCATTGAAGGTACTGTGACGCTCGACCTGCTCGCCCACGCACTGCTCGGGCTGCTGCCCGTCTGTTGCTTCCTCGGTGCGCTGGTGTTTCTCGACAGTTACAAGCTCGTGCCGATGCGCTGGGTTCTCGGCACGATCGGGCTCGGCTGCCTGGCCGGCGCGCTGAGCTACCCGCTCAACCTCGTGGTCCGCGAACTGCTCAACATCGAATTCATCGTGTTGACGCGCTACGTGGCACCGTTCATCGAAGAGGCGCTCAAGGGGCTGATCATCGTCGCGCTGATCCGCAGAAACCGGATCGGATTCCCGGTCGATGCCGCCATCTTCGGGTTCGGTATCGGCGCCGGCTTCGCGATCTTCGAAAACCTCTACTACCTGCGTGCATTTCCGGACATGCTGCTCGGTACGTGGATCGTGCGCGGTTTCGGGACGGCCATCATGCACGGCGGCGCCAGCGCCATCTTCGCCATCGTGACACACACGCTCATGGGCCAGCACCCGGCGCGCGGCGCCGTGCTGTTGCTGCCGGGATTCGGGGTCGCCGTCATTGCGCACTCGGTCTACAACCATTTCTTCCTGATGCCGGTCCTGAACACGCTCGTCATACTCGGGTCGCTGCCCGTGCTGTTCTCGGTCGTGTTCCGGCAAAGTGAAAAGGCAGTCAGCGACTGGCTTGGCATGAGCTTCGACGCCGATGCCGAACTCATCGAGCTGATCAATTCGGGGCGCTTCTCGACGTCGAGGATCGGCATGTACCTGCACTCGCTGACCGAGAAATTCGAGGGACCGGTCGTCGTCGACATGCTGTGTTACCTGCGCCTGCACAAGGAACTCGCCATGCGTGCGAAGGGGCTCCTGATGATGCGCGAGCAGGGCTTCATGGACAAACCCGGCACGGAGACGAAGGCCAAGCTCGAGGAAATGAAGTACCTCGTGTCGAGCATCGGCCCGACCGGCCTGCTCGCGCTCAAGCCGTTCCTGAGGATGAACCGCAAGGACCTCTGGCAGTTCTACATGCTGTCGGGATAGTCCGCCGCCGGGCCCGGACCCTTATCCAGAGGACCAGCGCACCGGCGCCGCCAGGGTCCGCAGGAAAGCCTCGAGCTGCGCCAGCTCGCGCCGGCTGAGATCGAGCGTTTTCGCCTCGTTGTGTCCGATCATCGCTTCCGGCGCCTCGTTGTAATGCTCGAGCACGGCCGCGAGGTCGGCGAGCTGTCCCTTGTGGCCGTACGGCGCCGTGCCGTCGAGATTGCGCAGCGACGGCGTCCGGAATGCGCCGATCAGGTCAGGCCCCGTGCGCACGAACTCGAGTTCGGCGCAAGCCGCCGCGGGATCGTCATTGTGGGGGCCCTTGCAGTTGAACGGGTCCGCCAGCAACTCGCGTACCCCGGCAACGCGCCCCTTGTCGGGCACGCTGCCCGGGAAATTGATCAGGCCCGTGTTGTGGAACTCGTTGTTGGTCAGCAACGGCCCGTTGTGGCACTGCGTGCAGTTTGCCTCGCCGATGAACAACCGCAGGCCGCGAGCCTCGTCATCGGTGAACACTGATGCCTGCCGCTCCACATCGTCCGACAGCACGGCCGCGACGTACGCGTCAAAGCGCGACGCCGACGGCAGGATCGTCCGCTCGAACGCGGCAATCGCCTTGCCGATGTTGGCGAACATCGTGTCGACGCCGGACGCCTCGCCGAACAGGGCCTTGTACTGCCGCCAGTAGTCGGGATCCTCGACGACGACCGCGATGACCATCAGGCGATTGCTCGCGTGTTCATCCGGGTTCTCGAGCGGCGACAGCGCCTGCGACCACTGGCTGTCCCGGCGCCCGTCCCAGTACAGGAACGGGCTGTACGCCGTCCCCGCGATACTGGGTGTATTGCGTGCCGACACGCCGATCGCGACGCCTCTGGGCAGGCCGTCGGTGAAGCCCCGCTCGGGCTGGTGGCAGGTCGCGCAGGATACGGCGCCGTTGGCGCTGAAGCGCGGGTCGAAAAACAGCTGCCGGCCGAAGTCGACGGCACGGGGATCGTCGGCGACGGCGTTGCTCGGGTCCGGCGGCAGCGGCGGCAGGGAGTCGAGCCACAACGTCTCGAGCGTGGCTTTTTCCGCGTCGGTCCATGGCGTCGGCGCATGCTCGCACGCGACGAGCAGGGCCACCACGCAGGCGAGCATGAAAAGACCCTTGATCCCCACCGCGTTCACAGCGTCAGCGACAGAACCACGGATTCTTCACGATCTCCGACCGTGACCGTGACGACGATCTCCCAGCGGCCGCGCATGTGGAAGCGTACGCCGTCGAGCCGGTAGTAGCCGTCGCCGAGCTCCTCGGTCACACGCGGTTGCGTCGGCAAGCCGTGGTCGTGCGCCGGCATGCCGCCGTCGACCTCGATCACGGCGCCTTCGATCGCATCGCCCGACGCGGTCCGGACATGCAGGATCCAGCTGTGCATGTGATTGATGACGGGCGGACCGTCGGGAATCGTATACGTAACGACGAATTCACCGGCGCGCGCATCCGCTGCGGCCAGCAGACAAAGGCACAGGATCGCCGCGGTTGCCGTCCCTGTTCGCCGGCGCCGCAGACGGCCGCTCATGTAGAGGTACTGGATCTGGATCACGATGAGTAGTCCTATGATAAACGGCCAGTAGCCCCAGCCGGTGAAGCCGACTTCGAACGGAAACACGGCCGCGTACACCGTGTGAGTCTCGGGATTGCGCGCCGAGACGATACCGATGAAATCGCCTTCCTCGGCAAACGTGTGTGACACCGTGTAAACATCCGGCTCCACGACGGGCGCCTGGTAAAACACCGTTGCCGCTTCGAGATCGTCGATACCCGCGATATCCTGCAGCCGGGCAAATCGCCCTTTGCCCGTCACGTCGCGGATGATGCGGAAGTCGACGGGCATCCCCCGCATCGCCTCGTGCAGGTATTCCATGACGAAGACGCTCTCCGTCGCTTCCGGAAGATCTTCGCAGAACTGTTCATGCCCGCTCGCGCGCGGCTGGTAGACCTTGAAATGCGCGCGCAGGTAATTGACCTTGATGAGGCAAATGTCGTCTTCCTCGACAACGCCACCGTGGGCGTCGAGGTCTGGCGGTAACATTGCCAGCAACAGGGTGACCATCGCGAGCCGGATCATGCGAACATTCTAATCATGAACCTCGTGTTGAGCACATTGGCGCTCCTGCTGGGGCCAGCGGTGTACGGGCTGTGCCGCCGCAGCCAGACCGCCCGGAAGGCCCTTGGCGCACTGGTCGTATTGACGATCGCCTGGATTGTGGGCGCCCATATCATTCCCGAAGCTTACGCTGCGGGTGGCAAACCCGTCCTGTTGTTCTTCGCGCTCGGCATCGCTTTTCCTCTGGTATTGCACTACGTGTTCCACGTCGCCACGCACACGGAACGGGTCGCACTGCTGTCGCTCGCCGCCGCCGCGCTCGTCCTGCATGCCCTCATCGACGGCCTCGCCCTGCTGCCGGGCGAGGGCTCGCACGTGGCATCGGCCGTGATCATTCACCGGCTGCCGGTCGGCGTGGCCATCTGGTGGACGTTCAGGCCGACAGCCGGTCGCGCAGCGGCCATCACGGCGTTCGCGCTGATCATCGCGGGAACCGCGGTAGGTTACTTTCTCGGCGCGCCGGTCCTCGAAATCACGTCGCATCGGCACATGGCGTGGTTCCAGGCATTCGTGTCGGGGTCGCTGGTCGACCTGGTCATCATGGAGTTCATCGCGCGGATCCGGCGATCCCGGTGAGCGCGCCACGTGCGCCCGGCGCGCGCTAGACGTCCTGGCTGTACCGGCCGTCTTTGCCGAGAAAGCGCCCGCGGTAGATGATCAGCGGATCGGTCTCATGCTCTTCGAGGCGCAGCACGCGCCCGACAATGATCTTGTGATCGCCGCCTTCGTAGCGGTACTCGGTGCGGCACTCGAAGCAAGCCGCGTACTCCGCGAGCAACGGCAGGCCGTGCAGCCCCTCGCGCATCTCGATGCCCTCGAACTTGTCCGTACCGCGCTGGGCGAAGCGCGACGACATGGCCTGCTGCTCGATCGTCAGCACGTTCACAGCAAAGTACTCGGCATTGATGAAGGCATCGTAACTGTAGGCGTCGTTGGAGATGCTCCAGAGAATCAGCGGTGGATCGAGCGACACCGAGTTGAAACTGTTGATCGTTATCCCGGCCGGCACGCCGGTCGAGTCGACGGTGGTCGCCACGGCGACGCCCGTCGCGAAGCAGCTCAGCGCGCGGCGGAGTTCGCCGAGATCGAAGGGTGGTTCGTCAGCCATACAGTCGAGTACCGAAAAAATGCAGTGCGATGATAGCAGGCCTCGCGCCGGACGGCGTGATCGCCGCCGCGGCGCGACCGGCATCCTAGGGCGAGGCGTCCGCCCGTTCGCGCAGCGCCGCGAGCCGCCCCGATACCTCGAGCGCCCGCTTTGTCCGCCGGCCCGAATCATCGCCGAGCACCGCGAGGCTCTGCAGCAGCATTTGCTCGGCCTCGTCGAAACGCCCTGACCTGGCGAGGCTGTCCGCATACTCGGTCCGCGTCGCCGCGACCAGGGCATGGTCCGCCGGATAGTCGCGCAGCCGAACCTCGAGGGCATGCGCGAGCAGAGGCGTCGCCTCGCCAACGCGATCCGTCGCGTTGAGGACCGCGCCGAGCCCGGTCAGCGCCGACGCCGCGTACTGGTGATCCGGGCCGAGCGCCTCCTCGACGACATGCAGCGCCCGACGAAACGTCGCTTCGGCCGGCGCATGCCGGCCGTCATCGAACATCGCGAACCCGAGAACGATGAGGTCGTAACCGATGCGCGGGTGGACCTCGCCGAACGCGCGCGTATCGAGCGCGAGCGCCTCTTGCATGAAGCCGATCGCCTGGTCGTGATCGCCCCTGGCGTGCAGCACGCGACCGCGATCGATGAGCGTCGCGGCGAGCAGATCGTGACCCTCGCCGAGGACACGCCGGGCGACTTCGGTTGCTTCGGCCAACGCGATGTCTGCCCCGTCGAGATCATTCAGCGACAGCAGCACGACCCCGAGGCTCTGCAGGTAGTACGCCATGTAGGGATGATCCTCTCCCTCGGCTTCGCGCAGCGTCGCGATCGCATGGCGCAACAGGCTTTCGGTACCCGGCAGATCACCGCGAATCTGCAGGATGCGTGCCAGCAGGTTCCTGGCCTCAGCAAGCTCCAGGCTTGCCCCGGTCCCGGTCGCGGCGTAAATGTCGATGCTCGAGCGGGCGAAGCGTTCGGCCTCGTCGAAGTCGCCGACGGCACGATTGACTTCCGCCAGCAGGTACAGGTTCCTCGCCGCCTGCACGGAGCCTGCTCCGTGCGCGGCTACGACGGTCGCCAGCGCGGCGCGCAGCAGCTGCCTCGCCCGGTCGTATTCGCCGGTGCGAATCAGCAACTCGGCGAGGTCGGTGCGGGCCGCGGCGACGTCGGGATGCGCTTCGCCCAGCGTTTCGAGCCTTATCGCCAGGGCCTCCTCCAGCATCTCGCGCGACGGTTCGTACTTGCCCAGCCCGAAATAGACGCGGCCGATCGTGCCCGTCAGCGTGGCGCGCAGCGCCGGCTGGTCGGCGAGTTCGCCCGCGATCCTCTCCGTGCCCGACGCGAGGATCTCCGCCGCCGAGATGTCGGCGTTCCGGGCCCTGGACGGGTCCGATGCCTTGAAGATGTCTTCGAGCATCGTCGATACCGCCCGGGCCGTGTCTCGTTCGAGCGCGATGCGCTGGTTCTGGATCACGACGACGATCGAGAATGCGAGCAACGACAGCGCGCCGACGATCGACATCGTCACGGCCACGTAGTGGCGGCGCATGAAGCGCCCGGCGCGGTAAAACCAGGACTCGGAGCGCGCCACGATCGGCATTGCGCGCAGATGCAGTCCGACGTCGACGCCGAGAGCCGACGCCGATTCGTAGCGTCGCTCGGGTTCCTTGCGCAGCGCTTTCATGATGATCGTATCGATGTCGCCACGCAGGCGACGCACGAGCCGGTCGACCGTCGTGTTGCGATCGAACGCCGTGCGTTCCACGGTCGCGCGGTCTATCGCGCCGCCATCGCGATCGGCGTCGGCTGCCTGCCGCCGAAGTTTCTGGCTCGGTTTCAGCGGCTCCTCGTCGCAGACGAGCTGCGCGAACTGCGCCGGTGACAGGCCCTCCAGCGAATACGGCGGCAGGCCCGCGAGCAGGCGGTACAGCAACAGGCCGAGCGCGTAGGTGTCGGTCG
Organism: Woeseiaceae bacterium; assembly: GCA_041587435.1. Classification (GTDB taxonomy): domain Bacteria; phylum Pseudomonadota; class Gammaproteobacteria; order Steroidobacterales; family Woeseiaceae; genus UBA1847. Next base: position 4,795 of record JBFGYM010000039.1, on the reverse strand, counting down.
CGGTCGTGACGGTGCGGTTCGACAGCTGTTCAGGTGCGGCATTCGCGGGCGTCATGATCACCGCGCCCTCGCGCGTCAGCCCGTCTGTCGCCGCTCCCTGGGTATCGGTGAGCTTGGCGATGCCGAAATCGAGCAGCTTGGGGGTGCCGTCATCGGTGACGAGGATGTTCGCGGCCTTGATGTCGCGGTGAATGACCAGGTTGCGATGCGCATAGTGAACAGCCTCGCAGATCGTCCTGAAGAGGGCGAGCCGTCCTTCGACGTCGACCCGATGGAGGTCGCAGTAGATGTCGATCGGCAAACCGTCGACGTATTCCATGACGAGATACGGCACGCCGTCGTCGGTCGTGCCGCCGTCGAACAGCCGCGCGATGTTGGGGTGATCGAGATCGGCGAGGATCTGCCGTTCGCTCTTCAGGCGCTGTTCCGCCTGCGGCGTTACGAGCCGGTGGCGCCCGAGCTTGATGGCCACCTGCTGGTCGAACTGGCCGTCGGCGCGTTCGGCCAGGTAGACCATGCCCATGCCGCCCGATCCCAGCAGCCGGACGACGCGGTAGGCGCCGATCATCTCCCCGCTGTACCGACCGGCGTCGTCTTCGCCGGAAAAAACGGCCGTCATGGCGTCGACGATCGTTGCTTCGATGCGGGACTCGATGGGATGCCGCTCCACGAGCAGCGACGAAACGTAGGCGCGCAAGTCCGTGTCGTCGCACTCGCGATCGAGGAATCCGCGCCGCTCCTCCGCCGGCAGCTCGCAGGCTGCCGCGAACAGGGCCTCCGCCCTGGCGAAGCGGGTCGCGCCGAGGTCAAGCGTCGCGGAGTTCATGCGCCAGCCAGGCCTTCGCAAATCTCAGGTCGCGGTCGACCGTCGCGGCGGACACGTCGAGCGCCGCCGCGATCTCGTCGTAGGTCATGCCGCCGAAATAATGGAGCTCGAGAACGTCACACTTTCGGCCATCGAGCGCGGCGAGCTTGCGGAGTGCGTCGTCGAGTTCGAGGAGCCGGCTGTCTCCGGGCGCCGCGACCCTCCCTTCGTGCAATGTCTCGTGTGCTGCTTTGCCGCCGCGCTTGGCGCTGTTCCGCGCACGCGCGTAGTCGGTGAGGATGCGCCGGATCATCCTCGCGGCAATGGCGAAGAAATGCGCCCGGTCCTCGAACGCGAGTTTACCCTCGGAGAGACGCAGGAACGCTTCATTGACCAGCGCCGTCGCTTGCAGCGTATGGTCGGCTCGCTCGCCGCGCAGCCTGTTGGCCGCGATCCGCCGCAAGTCGTCGAACACCAGCGGCGTCAGTTCGTCCAGTGCCGCCACATCGCCGGAGCGCCAGTCCCTGAGCAACGCGGTAACGGTCGATGACGGCATGATCGGTACTTGATAGCAAATCGGGTTGGGGTCCGCAATGCGGCGCCGACTGGTGGCCGGCGACGCCGCGATCTACACTGAGGTGCACTAACCCAGTCACACCAGGAAAAGGAGAGATCTCATGCCGGAACCGAGCCAACCACCACCGGGGAAAACGCTGCTCGCCGCTGCTGCGGGCGGATTTGGCGGCGCGTTACTTGGCGTCATTGCCGCAACGGCCATGATGGGCAACGGTGACGACGGCGAAAGCCAGGCGGCACTGGACACGCAACAGGCGCCGACCGAGGTCGTCGAGACGCAGGTTGCCTCCCGTTAAAGCCCGATAGCAAAAAAATTTCGGCGCGCGTGAGGGAATCCGCGCGCCGATTTCGCTTGTTGGGGCAAGAGAGGCAGAAAACCCTGCAATTCGGACCCGTCAACATGTCGAAGCAAGAACCGAGACGCTATTGCGTCGTTGATCATGCCAACAAGCAACTGGACAGGGACCGCGGCTATCCGCGCGGGCCCGTACCGGGCCGGTCAGTAGCTCGCGTCGCCGGCCAGGTCCCGGGACGCGTCGACCTGGCGAAAGAAGAGCGCCAGCAGGCCGCCGGCAACGAGGTGCCAGACGCCCCACACGGCAGCGATTGCCGCAGCGCCGCCGAGTCCCCTGAGCTGACTTAGGAGAATGACGAGCGCGAGTCCCGAATTCTGGATGCCGATCTCGAAGGTCAGCGCACGCCGCGTCGGCGAAAGCCCGGACAACAGCATTCCCGCCGCGGCGCCCGTCGCGAACGCCACGGCATTGTGGAGGATGACGATCGTGCCGAGCATCGGCAGCGCCGGGTACAGGACGGGAAAGAAATAGGCGATCCCGTAAACGATGACGCCGACGAGCACGGACACGCCGAAGATGGTCGTGCGCTTGCGGATTCGCGCCGCGACGTCCGGCGCCTTGGCGGCGACCGCCATGCCGCAGACGAGGGGCACCGCCAGCAACATCGTCGTCTGCGCGAGGAACAACAGGGGGCTGACGTCGAGCGACTGCAACAGGCTGGCCGTTGGTTTATAGGCGTGCGACCAGGCCAGAATCGATGCCGGCGTCAATACGGCCGCCAGCAGGCTCGACGTCGTGGTCAGCGCCACCGATGCCGCCACGTTGCCGCGCGACAGGTACGTCAACAGGTTCGATACCGCACCCCCTGGGCAGCACGCGACCACGATCATGCCGAGCGCGATCGACGCAGGCGGGCTGAGCGCGAGAATCAGGAGGTACGTCACGAACGGCAGCGCAACCACTTGCGCAAACACACCGCCGAAGAAAAGCACCGGCCTGTCCCGCAGGAACGAGAAGTCGTCGATACGCAGCCCCAGCGCAACGCTGAACATCACGAGCACGAGCGCCGCCGCCACGCCGGCCTGTCCGATCGGATCCAGAACGATGCGCAGGCCGTCGAGGGCGGATATATCCATCGGCGAACCTTAGCACGCCGGTCAGCGGCCGTCGGTGATCAGAGCGTCTCCGACGCAAGAAACGGCTTCACGCCAACGGCTTCGTACAATTCGTCCGGCTTGTAGGCCGTATTGCCCTTGATGACGAGGGTCGCGCGCCGGATGGCCGACATGTCCTCGAGCGGGTTGCCGTCGACGAGGACGAGGTCCGATATCTTGCCGACGCTGATCGAGCCCGTGCGACCGGCGGCACCGACGATACGCGCGGAGTCGAGCGTCGCGAGCCGCAGCACCTCGACGTTGGGAATGCCCGCTTCGGCGTAGAGCTCCAGCTCGCGGTGAATCGTGAAGGCGGCGACGTTGTCGCTGCCCGGCACGATCTGGACGCCGTTCTCGTGCAGCTTGCGGATCATCGCCGCCTGCTTGACGGCCGACGCGCCCCACTCCTCCGCCTTGCCGCCCATGTCCATGTCGGTCTTGTAGTAACCGCGGGCGACGATCGACGGAAGGTGATCGATGACCGGCGCGAACGTCGGGTTCGGTTCGCCGGCATGATGGGTCAGCTGCTCCATGAAGATCGCGGCCGTCGGGTCGATCGTCACGTCGTTCTCCCGAAGCAGGGCAATGAAATCCTCGACGGCCTCGCTGTCGAGATCCAGCCTGCCGGCCTCGTCGCCGTACAGCGTGAAGCGCAGCTGTTTGCGCGTATCCTCACGGTCACCCGCGAGGAAATTCAGGAACACCATGTTGATGTGCTGGATTTCGTCGTAGCCGGCGCGCACGGCCTGCTCGGCGGACATGAACGCCGGGACATGACCCGACAGGCGCATGCCCCGCGCGTGCGTGCGCTTCGCGATGTCGTCGACCCATTCCGGATCGATCGAGCTGTACAGCTTGATCTGCAGGTAGCCGTTGTCCGCGTAGAAATCGACACGCTCGAGCGCCTCCTGCAGCGTTTCGACGGCGTCGCCGGCCGCGTACGGGCTCGTCCTGTCGATGAAGCCGGCGCGGTAAGTGTTCGGTCCGATGACTTCGCCCGTGTCGAACTTGCGCGTCAGCTCGATGATCTGTTCGTGCACGCTGCCGACGTCGCGCACGCTCGTGACACCGCCCGCGATATTCAGCACGCCCGACGACATGTCGAAGTGACCGTGCATGTCCCACAGTCCCGGGACCAGGGCCTTGCCGCGTGCGTCGATGTGAAGCGCGCCGGGCACATCGATCCTGGCGCCGGACAGCCCCGTGATGCGGCCGTCTTCGATCATGACGTAGTGGTCTTCGAGCATGGCACCGTTCTCGACGTCGACGACGTCGACCGCGTCGAACACGAGCGGGCCGTCGAGCGGGTACGCGAGATCGCCCGAGATGCGCTCGATCATCGCCGCGTCCTGCTCCGTCTGCACGGCACTCAGCGTGGCGAGCACGTCCCGGTTCCAGCCTTTCGGGAGCATGCTCATCCAGCCCGAGAAATCGAGCACTGCCAGGTCGAGCTGCTCGTCGAACCAGGCATACGCGGGCGTGAAATCGAGCCCGAACACCGCGTACAGGCTCAGCACCTGCGGCCCGTCGGGTGTATCGACCCGCGCCGACGTCAGTTTCTCGACGCGGGCGGTGCCGGAGGGCAGCAACGCGATCTCGCCGTCCATGTTCCTGGCGGCCGCCTGCACGAGCGGCGCGAGTCCGAGCGCGGCAAACTCGGTCGCGACGTAGAAGCCCGGGTTGTCGGTCTCGACGCGGCCGCTCTCCCCGGCCGTGCGCCACGTCGCCACCCCGTCCTCGTAACGGAAGGATTCGTCGATCGGCGCCTGGAATGGAGAAATGCCGGTAATTCGCTGCGCCACCGGGATGCCGTCGGGACTCAGCTGCAGCTCCGAATCGACCGAGTACTCGCGGTTATTCCAGTGCACGAAGGACTTGACCGTGATCCTGCCGTCCCCGGTGCGCACGACCGTGGACTCCCCGGCGTCCTTGCCCTGCGCCACCCACTCGAATTCGCTCGTCTC
>JBFGYM010000038.1:0-15119 GCA_041587435.1 Woeseiaceae bacterium | reverse complement strand
GTCGCGACGGCGAAGTCGATGCCGTGGCGCGCCAGCGCAACGGTGTCCATGTAGCCCTCGACGACGACGAGCTGCTCGATGTGCCGCAGAGCCTGACGGGCCTCGTACAGGCCGTAGAGCTCACGCCCCTTGTGGAACAGAACGGTCTCTGGCGAATTCAGGTACTTGGGCTCTCCATCACCGAGCATGCGGCCGCCGAACGCGATGGTGCGACCCCGCGCATCGCGGATGGGGAACATCACGCGGTCCCTGAACCGGTCGTAGTGGCCGCCGTTGTCCTTGGCGATGATGAGGCCCGTCGCGAGCAGCCGCTCGACGGCCTCGGGCGACTTGCCGAACTTGTCGAGGACGTTGCTCCAGCCGTCCGGCGCATAGCCGATGCCGAAGCGCTTCGCGGTGGAGCCGTCGATACCGCGCTGCGTCACGTAGTCGATCGCCGTTGCCGATTTCTTGAGGCAGGCCTGGAAATAGCGCGCGGCGGCGTCGAGCAGCGAGAACAACTCGTCATAGCGGCGGGCGGGGCGGTCGCTGTCGTCGCGCGGCACGTCGAGCCCCATCGACGCGGCCAGGCTCTCGATCGCCTCGACGAAACTCATGTGGTCGAATTCCATCAGGAAACCGATCGCCGTGCCGTGCGCGCCGCAGCCGAAGCAGTGGTAGAAGCCCTTCGCAGGGCTGACGGTGAACGACGGCGTCTTCTCGTCGTGGAACGGGCAGCAGGCCTTGAACTCGCGGCCCGCTTTCTTGAGCTGCACGCGGCGGCCGATCACCTCGACGATGTCCGCGCGCGCGATCAGGTCGTCGATGAAGTCCTGGGGGATCAGTCCGGCCATACCATCCTAAACGTAGCCCGACCTCGGCCGGGTTTCGGGGCGTTCTTGTTATTCTGTCAGAAGCATAGCCTATCCAGCCGGCTACGCCAGAGCGCTTTGAATGGGGTCGAACCGATTTATTTGCAGCCGTTTGCAAACAAATCGGTTCGACCCCTATTGGTTGAGGCGGGCCTTGACGACGGCGCCGACGGCGCCCATGTCGGCGCGGCCGGCAGCTCTTGCCTTGATCTGGCCCATTACCTTGCCCATGTCGCGGAGGCTCGCGGCCCCTGTGGCGGCAATGACCTCGTCGACGAGTGCGGCCAGTTCATCGTCGGACAGCTGCTCGGGCAGGTAGTTTTCGAGCACTTCGATCTCGGCCCGTTCGATCGCGGCCAGGTCCTCGCGATTGCCCTTTTCGAACTGCTCGACCGAGTCACGTCGCTGCTTGACCATCTTGTCCAGCACGCCGAGCACGCCGGCATCGTCGAGTTCGACGCGCTTGTCGACCTCGACCTGCTTGATCGCGGCCATGATCAGCCGCACCACCTTGAGCCGGTCTTTCTCACCGGCCTTCATGGCGGACTTCATGTCCTCTGTGATCTGGGTCTTGAGCGACATTGCGGGTGCGCCGCGGGCGCGGCGTCGGGCTAGTATCAGTAGAGGCGTTTGCGCTTGGCTTCCTCGCGGGACAGGCGCTTCATGTGGCGCTTGACCGCGGCAGCCTTCTTGCGCTTGCGTTCCTGCGTGGGCTTCTCGTAGAACTCGCGGCGACGCAGCTCCGTCAGGATGCCGGCCTTTTCGCAAGCCCGCTTGAAGCGCCGCAGGGCAGCGTCAAAATACTCGTTCTCTTTGACTCGAACGCTAGGCATTGTTCAGGTAATCCGTCCAAACATAAATAAACCCGGCACCTGGCCGGGATGGGCCGCGCATTTTAACGCCGGAACTGGCGGTTTGCAAAGGGAAATAGGGTGTCAGTCACCTTAATTCCGGCTTATTATGGCAGCCTTTTGGCACCGCCCCGTAAGGGGAAATAAGGTGACTGACACCCTATTTCATGAACGTTCTCGGCATCGAAACCAGCTGCGACGAAACCGGCGTGGCGCTCTACAGCACCGAATCGGGCCTCCTGGCACACGCGCTGCACAGCCAGGTCGACCTGCACGCGGTCTACGGCGGCGTCGTTCCCGAGATTGCGTCGCGCGACCACGTTCGCATGCTTTTGCCGCTAATTCAGAAGGTTATGGCGGAGGCCGGGATCGAGCGGCCCGACGCCATCGCGTACACGGCCGGCCCCGGGCTGGTCGGCGCGTTGATGGTCGGCGGCGGCATGGCCAACGGTCTCGGGCTGGCCTGGGACTGCCCCGTGATCCCGGTGCACCACATGGAGGGGCACCTGCTCGCGCCGATGCTCGAAGACCGGCCGCCCGCATTCCCGTTTCTCGCGCTGCTCGTGTCGGGCGGCCACTCGATGCTGATCGCGGTCCGCGAACTGGGGGATTACCGCCTGCTCGGCACGACCCTCGACGACGCCGTCGGGGAGGCCTTCGACAAGACGGCCAAGCTGCTCGGCCTCGGCTACCCGGGCGGGCCCGCGCTGGCCGCGCTGGCCGAGGAGGGCAGCGACACCGCCTTCGACTTCCCGCGCCCGATGCTGAACAAGCCCGGCCACGACTTCAGCTTCAGCGGCCTGAAGACGGCCGTGATGCTCGAGGTCCGCAAGGCCGAGGCAAAAGGGCGGCTCGACGACGTCCGGGCCGATCTCGCCGCGTCGTTCCAGCGCGCCGCCGTGGATACGCTGATCGAGAAGTCGATCCGGGCCGCGCGCGCCGAAGGCCTCGAGCGCATCGTCGTCGCGGGCGGCGTCGGCGCCAACAAATTGTTACGAAAAGAAATCGCGGAACGCTTCGACGGTGAGGTCTACTATCCGAGGATGATCTTCTGCACCGACAACGGGGCGATGATCGCGGTTGCCGGCGCGCTGCGCCTGGCCGAGGCTGGCAAGGCGTCGGCCATCAGGGCGCAGGCGCGCTGGGCGCTCGACACCCTCGGTGTGCCGGCGACCGCGTGAGGATGTGAGGCAATGGACAAGATTTTTCTCGAAGAACTGAAAATCGACACGATCATCGGCATCTGGGAATGGGAGCGGAAAATCCGCCAGACCGTCGTGATCGATCTCGAGATGAGTGCCGACATCGCAAAGGCCGCCGCGTCCGACGACGTCAAGGACACCCTCAATTACAAGAAGGTCGCGAAACGCGTGCAGGCGTTCGTCGGCGCGTCGAGCTTCCAGCTCGTCGAGACGCTCGCCGAGCGCATCGCCGGCGTCGTGCGCGAGGAGTTCGGCGTGGCCTGGGTGCGCGTCAAGGTCCACAAGCCCGGCGCGATTCGAGGCTCGAAGGACGTGGGTGTCGAGATCGAGCGCGGCGAGATGCCGGGCTAGGCACCCGTGGCGACCGTCTACGTCGGGCTCGGCAGCAACATCGACCCGGAAGCCAACCTGCACCTCGGCATCCGCGAGCTGCGCCGCCGCTACGGCGAGGTGCTCGTCTCGGCAATTTACCGCAGCAAGGCCGTCGGCTTCGAAGGCGACGATTTTCTGAACCTCGTGGCCGGTTTCGAGTCGGAAGCGACACCGCGGGCGATATGTGACGAAATCGAGGCTATACATAATCTTTCGGGCCGTGATCGCAAAGGCGGAAAGTGGGAATCACGTCCGCTCGACATCGACTTGCTGCTTTACAATGACGGGGTTATCGACGAGCCGCCGGTGCGCGTGCCGCGTGAGGACATTCTCGTCTACAGCTTCGTGCTGCGGCCGCTCGCCGAGCTGGCGCCGGATCTCGTCCACCCGGTGACCGGCAAGACGATGCTCGAGCATTGGCAGGAATTCGATGCGTCGAGTCAACCGCTCGATGCCGTCGGCGTTTTTCTTTGAGAGGACCTTTGATGCGCAAGTTACTCGTTTTCCTGGTATCGGCACTCCTGGTCGCCTGCGGCGGTGGCGCCGACACCGGGCCGAATGTCCCGTCCGGCCCTACGGCCTGCAGCAACGACAACCAGAAGCAGTTCGTCCTCGATGCACTGTACTACTGGTACCTGTGGAACGACCTGCTGCCGCTGAATATCGACATTGCCGATTACGCGACGCCGGAGGAACTGGTTACCCAAGTCACGCGCACCTATGGACCCCAGGACGCGAACAACAACCCGATCGACCGTTTCAGCTCGGTCGGCTCGCTGCAGGCGGATCAGCAATTCTTCGGCGAGGGCAAGTTCGAGGGCTTCGGCGTCAGCTGGCGTTTCGAGGGCAACGACATGCGCCTCACGCGGGTTTTTGCCGGCAGCCCGGCCGACGGCGGCGGCCTCGAGCGCGGCCACACGGTGCTGTCGCTGAACGGCCGGCCCGCGGCGGACATCAACAACAACGAGGGTGTGTCCGCTTTCTTCGATGCCAACGACACGGTGACGTTCGAATTGCGGCGCGTCGATTCGTCCGAGTTTACGACGCCGCCGGTGACCAAGGCGATTGTAACGATCGACCCGATTCCGCAATGGCGCACGATCGACATCGGAGGCGGTGCGCCACCGGTTGGCTATATGGAGTTCTACACGTTCATCAGCACGGCGAACGCCGAGTTCGACCAGGTTTTCGCCGATTTCATTGCGGCAGGAGTCAAGGACGTCGTTATTGATCTGCGATTCAATCGCGGTGGACTGGTCAACACGGCTGAATTGCTCGGCGACTACCTCGGCGGTTTCGCCAACGACGGCCTCGTGTTTTCCAACACCGAATTCAACGCGGATCGCGCGCCGGCAAATAATTACTCGTCGTTCTTCGCGCGCCTCGGTAATTCGATCGACCTGACGCGCGTCATTATCATCGCGTCTTCTGGCGATACCGCCTCAGCGAGCGAACTGGTCACAAACGCGATGATTCCCTACGCGGACGTCTGGATCGTCGGCGACAATACGTTCGGCAAACCGGTTGGCCAGATCGGCCTCGAGTTCTGCGAGAAAATCCTGCGGCCTACGTCCTTCCGTGTAACGAACGCCAACGGTGACGGCGACTACTTCGGCGGGTTGCCCGTCGATTGTCCGGCGGCCGATGAACTGGATATCCCTGTCGGTGCCGACAACGACCCGAATATCATCGCGGCAACATCGATCTCGTCGACCGGCGGTTGCCCGGTAGTGTCGGCGCCGGGTGGCCAGCAGGCTGCGGAGATTCTCAAAGAGATTCGCTACCCTGATTACTCGGGGTCGGCCGCACGCGAGTACGCCGGCGCGTTCTAGCGGCTACCAGCCGATGCTCCTGCCGCCATCGACGGCGATGATCTGCCCCGTGACATAGGGCGCGTCGCGCATCAGGTACAGGACGCATCCCGCGATGTCGTCCGGGTGGCCGGCGCGCTCGAGCGGCACCTGCCGCAATATCGATTGCTGCGCGGCGTCGCTCATGCCGTCCTCGGGCCACAGGATTGCCCCCGGATCGACACCGTTGACGCGGATCGCCGGGGCGAGGTCCTTGGCGAGGGACAGCGTCAACATGGCGAGCCCGGCCTTCGCCGGGCCGTACACGGGGTGATTGCGCAACGGGCGCCGGGCGTGAATGTCGACGAGATTGACGATGGACCCGCCGGTTCGCGCGAGATGCGGCGCCGCCGCCTGCGACAGGAACAGCGGTGCCTTGAAATTGCTGCCCACGAGGTCGTGCCAGTCGTCTTCCGTGATCTGGCCGACGGGCGTGGGATAGAAGGTCGAAGCGTTGTTGACGAGACCGTCCAGTCTGCCGCCCCAGGCGAGGACCTCGTCCACCAGCGAAGCGATGGCGCCCGTGTGCAACAGGTCGGCCTGGAAGACGGACGCGGAGTCGGGGCGCACCGCATTGAGCGTGTCCGCAAGGCGGGCGGCTTCGTCGCTCGAGCCGCGAAAGTGGATCGCGACGCGCGCTCCGTTTTGCTGCAGGCATGTCACAATAGCCGCGCCGATGCGGCGGGCAGCACCCGTTACGAGAATGACTTTTTCTTCGAGGCTTCGATTCGTCATTGCGCGATACTGACATGCAACCCGATCTACCGCCATCGCTGCCGGCGCCCGACGCGACCAGCCTGGAGCACTGCCGGCGTGTCACCGCCTACGTCCGCGAGCGTATCGACGAGGCCGGCGGCAGCATTTCGTTCGCGGAGTTCATGCACCACGCCTTGTACGCGCCCGGGCTCGGCTACTACACGGCCGGGTCGACGAAATTCGGCGAAGCCGGCGACTTCGTCACGGCGCCCGAAGTGTCCAATGTGTTCGGTCGCGTCCTCGCGCGGCAGTGCGCCGAGGTGCTCGGGCAGGTCGAGGGCGGCAGCATCCTCGAATACGGCGCCGGCAGCGGCAAACTGGCCGTGGACATGCTCGAGGCACTCGAACGCCTCGGGTTGACGCCGTCGAAATACCTGATCCTCGAGATCTCGGCCGATCTGCGGGCTCGACAGAAATCGTTCGTGCACGAGCGAGTGCCGCAATTCGCCGATCGCGTCGCATGGATCGACGACGTGCCGGACGGCCTGCGCGGCGTCATCGTGGCCAACGAGGTGCTCGACTCGATGCCGGTCGAGCGCTTCGTGCGCCGGCCACGCGGCGTGATGCAGGTGCGTGTTGCGGCCAGCGAAAAGGGGTTCGGGTTCGTCGAGGCCCCGGCGCCGGAGAATCTCGCGAAATACGTCGCCGTCGTCGAGAAGGACCTCGGCCGCGAGTTGCCCGACGGCTACCGGTCCGAAGTCTGCCTTGCCACGTCGCCCTGGATCGGCGGCATGTCGCACGCCCTGCGTGAAGGCGTCGCGTTTCTCTTCGATTACGGCGTATCGCGGCGCGAGTATTTCGCACCGGAGCGGGCCGACGGCTGGCTGCGCTGCCATTTCAGGCATCGGGCGCACAACGATCCGCTCGTCCTGCCGGGGGTCCAGGACCTTACCGCCTGGGTCGACTTCTCGAGCGTGGCGAGGGCGGCGGTTGCGCAGGGTTTCGACATAGCAGGCTACTGCGCGCAGGCCCAGTTCCTGATAGCCGGGGGACTCGATGCCGAGATGCAGGCATTCGGGTCGTTGTCCGCCGCACAGCAATTGCAATTGTCGCAACAGGTCAAAACGCTTACGCTGCCCGGGGAGATGGGCGAGCGGTTCAAGTGCATCGCGCTGCGCAAGGGTTCGATCGCGGCGCCGACTGCCTTCAGTCTCGCGGACAGGACGCACACGCTCTGATCGACAGGGCCGTCGAACGAGGAAGACCATGACGACAATCCAGATCATCGTGCTCGCCGTGGTCCAGGGCCTGACCGAGTTCCTGCCCATCTCGAGTTCCGGGCATCTCGTCCTGGTTCCGTACCTGGTCGAATGGAGCGACCAGGGGCTCGCTTTCGATGTCGCCGTGCATTTCGGCTCGCTGCTCGCCGTTGTGGTGTTTTTTCGTGACGACATCGCGGGCCTCCTGCGCGGCGGCGCGCAGGTACTCGGCGGCGACATGCGTTCGCCGCAGGCGTACATGGCGATCGCGATCGCGCTCGGCACGGTTCCGGCGGCTGCCGCGGGCCTGCTGTTCGCGTCATGGATCGAGGCGAACCTGCGCGATCCGTCCATCGTCGTGTACACGCTCGCCGGCTACGGCGTGCTGATGGCGCTGGCCGATCGCTACGCCCGGCGCGACAAGAGCATCTCCGAGGTGCGCATCCGCGACGCGCTCGTCATCGGCGTGGCACAGGCACTCTCCCTCGTGCCCGGCACGTCGCGCTCGGGCGTGACCATCACGGCCGGCCGCCTGCTCGGGTTCGAGCGCCAGGACGCGGCACGTTTTTCGTTCCTGCTGTCCGCCCCCGTTATCCTGCTCGCCACCGTGTACAAGGGTGCGGAGCTCGTTCTCGGCGAGGCGCCGGTCGCCTGGAGCGAACTCGCACTCGGTGTCGTGGTTTCGGCTATAGTGGCCTACCTCAGTATCGAGTTTTTCATGCGCTTCGTGACTCGCATCGGCCTCGCGCCATTCGCCATCTATCGCTTGCTGCTCGCCGCGGTGATCGTCTATGTGCTCGCCTAGGTTCGCGTGGCTGCTGCTGTTCGCCGGCAACGCGCTTGCGGCCGAGGGCTTCATCATCGGCGCCGGCGTCGAAGGTGATTCGGCGGACGGCCTGGCCGGCACCGTGGTCGCAGACGTCGCGCTGACGGAGAAAACGTGGCTGTCGGGCTCCATCGGCGGCAACTCGGTCGAGCTGCCGCGCAACCAGTCGATCGATACCTGGTACGGCGACCTTGGCATCGACCACTGGTTCGAGCCGGTCGGCGTGCGCGTCGGCGCCGCCTACTGGGGGGACAGCGACATCCTCGATTCGCAGGACTGGCGCGCCTCGTTGTACTGGCAGAATGACCGCATGACACTGGCCGGTGACTACGAATACCGCGACTTCACGTTCCAGATCCCGCAGACCGATTTCTTTCCGGGCCGTACCATCAACTTCGACGCCAACGGTGTCGGGCTGACGACGCGCTTCGATGTCACGGACACGGTCACCGTCAGCCTGAGCGGCATGGCTTACGATTACAGCCTCGATCTGCGCCTCGCCAATAATCGCGGCCTCCTCGAGCTGTTGTCCTTCTCACGGCTCAGCCTGATCAACAGCCTCGTCGACCATCGCGTGTTCGCCGGTATCGGTGTGGATGTCGGCGAGCGGCACTGGCAGTTCGACGTGGGCACATGGCAGGGCGAAGTGGACGGAGGCCGGTCGCGTTCGGCGACCGTGCGTTTCATGACGCCGCTCGGCAAGGCGACCGACGTCGAATTCGGTCTGGGCCTCGATGATTCCGACCTGTACGGCAGCGTGACGTTTTTCTCGGTGTTCCTGTACTTCTACGGCGATAGCTGAGCGGCGCGGACGAATTCCGCTATCGCGCGCTCTCGGGCGCGGCGAATCGCCGCAGGGACCTTCCGCTCGTCGGCCTTGCGCGCAATGGCTGCGGCATCGACGGCCGCCGCTGCGCCGAGCGCGCCGCGGAACAAGTCCGCCTGGGGATAGTCGCGGTCCTCCAGGCCGCGTCGGCCTCGCGCATCGGCCTCGCACGTCACGATCAACTGTTCGAAGCGCGCCGGTCGGCGAAACGCATCGCTTCGCTCGAGCACTTTGAGAACGGTTTTCGGCCGCAGCTCCAGTGCGCGGTGCACGTGCGTGTGGAATTCGGCGACGAGCAGGCCGAGGTCCCTGCACGCGCGCGGCACCGGCAGGCGCGATGCCATGACCTCGATGAGTTTGCAGCCGCGTTTCTCGTGGCCCGGGTGGCTCGGCAGACGATAGGTTGGCGTGTTGCCTTTGCCGAGATCGTGCACGAGCGCGGCGAAACGAACCTCGACGTCGCCGCTCAGTCTCTCGGCCTGGTCGAGCACCATCATGACGTGCAGCCCGGTGTCGATCTCGGGGTGCCATTGTTCGGGCTGCGGCACGCCGAACAGCGCGTCGATTTCCGGAAACAGGACGCGCAGGGCGCCACACGCCCGCAGCACCTCGAAATAGACGCGGACGTCGTGGCCGGCGAGCGCGAGTTCGGTCTCCTTCCAGACACGGTCCGCGACGAGTGCGTCGACTTCACCGTCATCGACCATGCGTCGCATCAGCGTCAGCGTCTCGTCCGCGATCGTGAAGCCCAGGCGGCGAAAGCGTGCGGCGAAGCGTGCAACACGCAGGATGCGCACGGGATCCTCGCCGAAGGCAGGAGAGGCGTGGCGCAGCACGCGGGCCTCGATGTCCGCGAGCCCGCCGCACGGGTCGATCAGGTTGCCCGCGTCGTCCTGCGCGATCGCGTTGACCGTCAGGTCGCGGCGCCGCAGATCGTCCTCGATAGAAACTCCCGGGGAGTAGTCGAAGTCGAAACCGTGATACCCGGGTCCGGTCTTGCGTTCGGTTCGCGCGAGCGCGTATTCCTCCTTCGTCTCGGGATGCAGGAAGACCGGGAAATCCTTGCCGACGCGGCGGTAACCCAGCGCTTCGAGTTCGGCCGGCGTCGCACCCACGACGCACCAGTCCCGCTCCCGTGGCGGGATGCCGAGCTGCGCGTCGCGAACGGCGCCACCTACGAGATAGACCTGCATCGTGTCATAGTACCCGAATGCTCCGCGTCGTCCTGCTGTGTGTGTCGTTGTCTTGCCTGTCGGGCTGCTACTACGTTCAAGCGGCGCAGGGGCAATGGGAACTCACGCGCAAGCGGGAGCCGATCGCCGAGCTCCTCGAGGATGAGGCGACGCCGGCCGAGCTGGCGAGACGCCTGCGACTCGTCCGGGATGCGAGGCGATTCGCGATCGACGAACTCGGCCTGCCCGACAACGACACGTACACCACCTACGCTGATATTGAACGCGACTACGTCCTGTGGAACGTGTTCGCGGCGCCGGAATTCTCGCTGCAGCCCAAGACCTGGTGTTTTCCCGTCGCCGGGTGCGTCAGCTACCGCGGCTATTTTTCGCGCGACGACGCGCGACGCAAGGCAGCCAGGCTTGCGCGGCGGGGCTACGATGTCGCGGTCGGCGGCGCCGCCGCCTACTCGACACTGGGCAAGCTGAACGACCCCGTCCTGAGCACGATGCTGCAGTGGGACGACACGCAGCTCGTCGCGGTGCTGTTTCACGAGCTCGCGCACCAGGTGCTGTACGTAAAAGGGGATTCCGGGTTCAACGAGTCCTTCGCCACGGCCGTCGAGGAGGTCGGCGTGCGGCGCTGGCTGGCTGCGCGCGGACTGCACGACGAACGGCGGGCCTACGACACGGGGCGCGAATCAAGGCAGGCGCTCATGGAGCTCGTGGCGGACGCGCGCCGTGATCTCGAGCGGCTCTACGGAGAAGGTATCGACGATGCGCCCAAACGCGAGCGAAAACGACGGCGCCTCGCCGCGTTGGCACAAGACGCGGCTGCGCTGCTCGAGTCGCGGGGCCGCGACCCGGGAGCCTGGCGCGACCAGGAACTCAACAATGCGCGACTCGCCTCGATGACCCTCTACGAAGGGCGGCTGCCCGAGTTTCGCGCCCTGTTGGCGGCGTGCGAGGGTGCTCTGCCGTGTTTTTACGCCGAGGCGCGTCGCCTAGCGGGCCGCCAGGCGCGTTTCAACCGGCGCCGTCACGGGGCGCAGCTCTTCGGACACGCGCCGCACTTCGCCGGTCATGCGCCAGTGGAAGATCGCCTGCGCCGACAGGACGCGCTTGACGTACTTGCGCGTCTCGTTGAACGGGATGTTCTCGATCCAGACACGCGCATCCTCGCCGCCTTCCTGAGGCAACCAGGCGTCGACGCGGTGCGGCCCCGCATTGTAGGCGGCTGTCGCGAGCACGCGGTGGCCGCCGAACCGTTCGGCCATCTGACCGAGGTAAGAGGTTCCGAGGCGGATGTTCTGCTCCGGGTCGGTCAGCGTCTTGACGCCGACGTAAGGCAGGTTGATTTCCCTGGCCACCCTGCGGCCGGTCTGCGGCATCAGCTGCATGAGGCCGATCGCGCCCGCGCTCGAGCGCACGTCGCGCATGAACAGGCTCTCGCTGCGCGCGACGCCGTAGGCCCACGTGGGTTCGATGCGGGCGGCTGTTGCGTGCGTCTCGAACAGCTCTTTCCAGGGCAGCGGGTAGCGTACGGCGAGGTCGTCGTATTCTCCGACACTCGAAACGGCCGCGATGGCACGCGAGTGCCAGCCCCAGCGGTCCGCGAGGATGGCGGCCTGCAGCTTTTCTTCGGCGCTGAAGTGACGAATCGCCGCTTCCCATTCGGAGCGGCCGCTGCTGTCCAGACCGACGAGGAACAGTTCGCGTGCACGGACGATGCCGGGTTGCGCTGCTATTTCCGCTAGCGCGCTCTCGTTCGCGGGCAGGGCGGCCGAGTCGAGGGCATAGCCGGTGCCCAGCTCATCGGCGGCGAGGAAACCGTAGTAGCTGCGTTCCCGGCTGAGCGTTGCAAGCGCGGCGCGTCCCTCGACGCTGCGGCCCGACCGCAAAAGGGCGATCGCTTCCCAGTAGCGCCATTCTTCGAGGCTGCGCTCGGCGGGCTCCATGGCCGCGATGTCTTTGCCGAGGCGCCGCCAGTTGTGCGCTCGCAGGCTGACGCGTGCGCGCCAGCGCAAGACCTCGCGGTCCTGTGCCGCGCGCGGCAGGGCGGCAAGCCGGCGGTAGGCGCCGGGCAGCTTGTCGCGTGCGGTCCACAGCGCAATATGGCGCCGCGTTCCGAGTTTCTGTTCCTCGGAAAATGCATAACGCTTCTCGACCCTGGCCCACAGCCGCGCCGCCGCGTCGGGATCGCGGTAGGTGAGCTTCTCGGCGGCGTAAACGAGCTGCCGTCGGTACGCCTCGCTGCCCAGCTTCGGGACGTGCTGCGCCAGGAACACGTCCGGTTCGGTCTGCGCCCGCATCCAGCGGTTTGCCTCGTCGACGAGTTGGTCATCGATGCTTTTCGCGAGCCAGCGCGCGAGGCGGAATTCGCGTGCTTCCACGGCGAGGTCGTAGCGCTGGCGGTATTCGAGGGTCCCGAGAAGTTGCTTGTCCCTCAGGTAATCGAACACCGGATCGCATTCATCGACCTGGCTCGTGCCGACCAGCCAGAGGTCGATGGCGCGTCTGCGGACACGTGCATCGCGGCCCGCTGCGATGTCAGCCTGCAGCGCGAGGCAGTCGAGGCGGGCAATGCCCTGTCCCTGGTAAAACTGCTCGTAAATACGATGGAATCCGTCGAGATCGCCGTCGCTTGCGAGTGTCAAAGCCTGGCGATAGCGCAGCTGCCTGCCGGGCCGCAGTGCGCCGTACTCGGCGATGAACGCCTCGATCTCGGCCGCGGAGGTCTTGCGCAGGTTGGCGCGCAGCCACGCGGCGCGCAGGTCGGGCCACAGGACGTATTGTTCGAGCAGCGCGCGGTCTGCCGGGGACAAGGCATCCACCGGGGTCCAGTCGCCGCGCTCCGCGGTCTCGAACACCTGCAGGAAAAGGGCGCGCTGCGCATCGATGTCCGAAGCGCCCGCCGCCGCCGGTGCACAAACGAAGAGGACAGCCGCGACGGCTCTGGTCAGGAGTCGTCGCATGCTGTCCTCGGCGTTCATCTACATAGCTTACCGTATCTGCAGCATCAGCGAGCGGTCGCCGCGTTGCACCAGCAGGAACAGAATGCGGTTGTTCTCGGCGATCGCCGCGAGGTCGCGGAGGTTGCGCACGAGGACGCGGTTGACGGCCGTGATGACGTCGCCGGCCCGCAGGCCCCGCTGGGCCGCCGGACTGCCTTCCTCGACCTCGGTAACTTCGACGCCGCTCTCGCTCGAAGCGCTCGCCGGGGCGAAGCTCGCGCCGGCCAGTCCCGGGTGAATGTCGGCGCCGGACAGCAGCTGGTCTTCGGCGCGACCGAGCTTGGCCGAGGCCGAGCGCGTCTTGTTGTCGCGCAGGTAGCGAATGCTCACGTTGTCGCCCGAGCGCAGCAGGCCGATCGTGTTGCGCAATTCGGCGGCGTTGGTGATCTTCTTGTCGTTGACGCCGACAATGATGTCGCCGACTTCGAGGCCCGCGGCCTCGGCCGCCGATTCGGGGAACACGCGCGTCACGAGCGCGCCGCCCTCGATTTCGATATTGAGTGTTTTTGCGGCCTCGGCATCGATCGACTGGATGTTGACGCCGAGCAGGCCGCGGCGAATCTCGCCGAAGTCGAGGATCTGGCCCATGATCGAGCTCGCAATCTCGGTCGGCACGGCGAAGCCGATGCCGACATTGCCGCCCGAGCGGCTGATGATCACGGAGTTGATGCCGATCAGTTCGCCGTTCATGTTGACCAGCGCGCCGCCCGAGTTGCCCGGGTTGATCGACGCGTCGGTCTGGATGAAGTCCTCGTAGCCGTCGCGGCTGATACCGGTACGGCCGAGCGCGCTGACGATGCCCGAAGTCACCGTGTGCGTCAGGCCGTACGGGCTGCCGATGGCGATCACGAAATCGCCGACGCGCACGTCGTTGGAGTCGCCGATCGGCATGTCGGTCAGGTCGTCAGCCTCGACCTTGATCACGGCGATATCGGTGGCCGAATCGGAGCCGATCAGCTTGGCGTCGAGTTCGCGGCCGTCGATCAGCGAGACGGTAATGGCATCCGCGTCGCCGACAACGTGGTGGTTGGTCAGGATGTAGCCGTTATCGGCATCGACGATGACGCCCGAGCCGGCGCCGCCGCCCTGCAAGGGGCGGCCGAAGGGCCCGCGGCGCTCCTGGGTGACGCGAATGCTGACGACCGCGGGCGCGGCCGCTTCGACGAGCGGCGCGAGACTGGCGACGGGCTTGCCGCCGACGACGTTCGGTAATGCGGCCTGGGCCGCGCCGACAGACAGGAAAGCAAGCAGCAAGCTGGTCCAAAGGACCCGGGTTCTGTTCATCATGTGTCGCCTCGGTGGTGCCTTGTCATTATAGAGATGCGTCGCTCGAGATTAGGTTCACAAAGCTGAATCGCCCGTGAATTATAAGGGCTGAAACGCAGGATGCCCGGACGCGACGCTTCGTCGCGCCCGGGCGCAGCTGCTTCGAGCCCGTCAGGCGGCTTCGACCGTGATACGGCGTGCCCGAACCTCGGGCGCCTTGGGAATGCTCACCTCGAGGATACCGTCGGCGCACTTGGCCGCGATGGCGTCCGCGTTCGCCGTCTCCGGCAACGTAAAGCGGCGCAGGAAGCGGCCCGTGGCGCGCTCGATGCGCTGGACGCCCGCGTCCTCGCCCGTCGCGATGGCGTGCCGCTCCCCGGATATGCTCAGGGTGCCGTTGTCCATCGATACGTCGATGTCCTCGGGACGCACGCCGGGGACGTCGGCGCGCAGCACAAAACGGTCTTTTTCCTCGATGATGTCGACGGCCGGGGCCCAGTCCGCGACGGCGTTCTGCTCGTCGCCGGCGGCCCGTCGCCCGCCCACCAGGCGGTCGAGGTCGCGGTGCAGCAGATCGAGATAACTCCAGGGCTCGAAACGTGTCATGTTCATGGTTTTCTCCACAGCAGGATGCGGTAACGGGGGCTGAACTAGGGCCGAAAACGCCGGTTTCAAGAGGCTCTTTGTGCGACAATAATCGCCACAATATGTAGTGGTTCGACGATTTCAGAAAAGTGCCATTTTTTTTCGCCTATTTTTAAAGCACTTACTCGCGAAAACCCTTTAACGTATTGATTAATAATAAAAAAGACCTACTGAAAAAAAACGGGCAAATGCTTGACAGTGAGGGCCTACGGGCATAATCTTGTCTGCACTTGGGCACAACATCTTGTGTCTGATCCGAAGAGAAAAGAGGCCGTGAACCGGCACTCGC
>JBFGYM010000037.1:0-15657 GCA_041587435.1 Woeseiaceae bacterium | reverse complement strand
GCCGTCACACGCCGTTCTTCAAGGGCTACCGTCCGCAGTTTTACTTCCGCACGACGGACGTAACGGGTGCGGTGGAGCTTCCGGAAGGCACCGAGATGGTGATGCCGGGCGACAACGTGCAGATGGTGGTCGAGCTGATTGCGCCGATCGCCATGGAAGACGGCCTGCGCTTCGCCATCCGCGAAGGCGGTCGTACCGTCGGCGCCGGCGTCGTATCGAAGATCATCGAGTAGTCCGGGGACAGTCACCTTTTTCCGGACAAAGTGACACGTCGGGGACAGGCCGCCTTCATTGAAAAAGGTGACTGTCCCCCGCTTCATCGCGACAGAGGCAGGAAAATCACAGGCCAGTAGCTCAATTGGCAGAGCGGCGGTCTCCAAAACCGCAGGTTGGGGGTTCGATTCCCTCCTGGCCTGCCACTGACAATGAGCGCCGCAGCAGGCGGTTCGCCGGCAGCGACGGTGCTTGAAAGAAGACAATGGCAGCACAAACGGAAACAAACCAGGGCAGTGTCCTCGACACGATCAAGTTGCTGATCGCGGCAGTCGCGCTGCTGGGCGGCCTGTACGCCTATTACTACTACGAGACGACCGTGGCCCAGGCGCTGCGGGTGCTGATGGTTCTCGGTGGGGCGGCAGCGGGCATCGGTATCGCGATGACGAGCACGCAGGGTCAGCGACTCTGGCACTTCATCCAGGGTTCGCGCGTCGAAATTCGCAAAGTCGTCTGGCCGACGAAGCAGGAAACGACGCAAACGGCGATTGCCGTGTTCGTTTTCACGTTGATCCTGATGCTGTTCTTCTGGGCGCTGGATTCCGGTCTGCTGTGGCTGACCCGAACCCTCGTCGGCTAAGAAACCAAGGACCGAGAATCGTGGCCCTACGCTGGTACATCGTGCACGCCTACTCGAATTTCGAGCATCGTGTGAAGGCAGCCCTCGAAGAGCGCATCGAGCGCATGGGCTTGCAGGACAAGTTCGGCGAGATCCTCGTGCCGACCGAAGAAGTGGTCGAAATGCGCGAGGGGCAGAAACGCCGCAGCGAGCGCAAGTTCTTCCCTGGCTACGTGCTCGTGCAAATGGAAATGGACGACGAGACCTGGCATCTCGTCAAGGAAGTGCCCAAGGTACTCGGATTCATCGGCGGCTCGAGCGACAAGCCGGCGCCGATCACCGAGAAGGAAGCTGATCGTATTTTGCAACGCGTCCAGGAAGGCGTGGACAAGCCGCGGCCGAAAGTTCTGTTCGAGCCGGGCGAGGTCGTACGCGTCACGGACGGGCCGTTCAACGACTTTTCGGGAGTCGTCGAGCAGGTCAACTATGAGAAAAACCGGCTGCAGGTTGCCGTACAGATTCTGGGTCGCTCGACGCCCGTCGAACTTGACTTCAGTCAGGTCGAGAAGTCGTAAACAACCAGGCGAGGAGCTGCGGCCGGACCGCAGCGATTGAACTCGAAGAGGTAATTCATTATGGCCAAGAAAGTCGCCAGCTACATCAAGCTGCAGGTCCCGGCCGGCCAGGCGAACCCGTCGCCGCCCGTCGGTCCTGCGCTCGGCCAGCACGGCGTCAACATCATGGAGTTCTGCAAGGCATTCAATGCCCAGACCCAGGGTGTCGAACCCGGACTGCCGATTCCCGTGATCATTACGGTCTATGCAGACCGCAGTTTCACGTTCATTTCCAAGACGCCGCCCGCCGCAGTGTTGCTGCGCAAGGCGGCCGGCGTCAAGAAGGGCTCGGGTACGCCGAACACCGACAAGGTCGGAAAAGTCACGCGTGCGCAGCTCGAGGAGATTGCCACGACCAAGATGCCCGACCTGACGGCGGCCGACATGGACGCCGCGGTACGCACCGTTGCCGGCACGGCGCGGAGCATGGGTATCGAGACGGAGGGGGTGATCTGATGGCACGCATGAGCAAGAGAAAGCAGGCGGCCCGCGAAAAGGTCGACTCGACGAAGACATACATCATCGATGAGGCGCTCAGCCTGGTGAAGGAGCTGGCGAACGCGAAGTTCCCCGAGAGCGTGGACGTGTCGGTCAACCTCGGTGTCGACCCTCGCAAGTCCGACCAGGTGGTGCGCGGCTCGACGGTTCTGCCGAACGGCACGGGCAAGAAGGTTCGCGTGGCCGTGTTCGCCCAGGGCGAGAACGCCGAGAAAGCCAAGGCCGCCGGCGCCGACATCGTCGGTTTCGAGGATCTTGCGGAGGACGTCAAGAACGGCCAGATGGACTTCGATGTCGTCATCGCGACGCCGGATGCCATGCGCGTCGTCGGCCAGCTCGGCCAGATTCTCGGCCCGCGCGGATTGATGCCGAACCCGAAGGTCGGCACCGTTACCGCGGACGTCGAGGGCGCCGTCAAGAACGCCAAGGCGGGCCAGGTTCGTTATCGCACGGACAAGGCCGGCATCATCCATTGCGCGATCGGTCGTGCCGACTTCGGGGTGGATGCGCTGAAGGAAAACCTCAACGCGCTGCTCGCCGACCTGAAGAAGGCCAAGCCGGCAGCGGCAAAGGGAGCCTACATCAAGAAGCTGACCGTCTCCTCGACCATGGGGCCGGGCGTGTCGGTGGACCGGGCGACGATCGACGTTTAGGTCGGCTCGCCCAACCGGATTTGCCTGCGCGGTTTACGCCGCGGGGGCAATAGCCACAGGGACGTGGCGATCGTCGAAGACCACAGGCGACCGCGTTGATTCACGGTCTTAATTACTGCCTGTGCAGATGGTGTTACCTGAGTCAGAAAGGCCGCGTGGTTTTTCGGGCGACGGTTGCCCATTCGACAAGGGATGGAATCCCTTTTGGGGCAGGAGAGTTGCATGGCCGCGACCTGATATCGCGGCCAGGCAACGCACCCTCCGGGGTGCTCACTTCTGCATTAAGTGGAACCGTAAGCCAGGAGAAATCATGGCACTGAGACTCGAAGACAAGAAAGCTCTTGTCAAAGAGGTGAATGCGGTTGCGGGAGATTCTGTAACGGCCGTCGCGGCCGAGTACAGGGGTCTATCGGTTTCCGAGATGACGGAGTTGCGCAAGAACGCGCGCAATGCCGGCGTATACCTGCGTGTCGTCAAGAACACGCTGGCGCGTCGCGCTGTCGAGGGAACCGAGTTCGAGTGCATGCAAGAGACACTCAAGGGACCGATCCTGCTCGCGTTTGCCAAGGACGATCCAGGTGCCGCTGCCAGGGTTATCAAGGACTTCGCCAAGGAGCATAACGCTCTGAAAGCGGTGTCGCTGTCGGCCGGCGGGCAGGTTATGCCCGGGTCTGATCTCGCGAAGTTGGCGGACCTGCCGACGCTGGATCAGGCGCGCGCAATACTGCTCGGCGTGTTCCAGGCACCGATGGTCCAACTGGTACGCACGCTTGCAGAACCGCCCGCAATGCTCGCACGGACGCTGTCCGCGCGGGGCGAGCAGTCTGCATAGGATCCAGGAAATTACCTGACTCAGGAAAACCGTTTAGAGGACTAGAAAATGGCACTGTCAAACGAAGACCTGCTCAAAGAACTGAGCGCCAAGCCCATCATGGAAGTCGTCGAGCTCGTCAAGATGCTCGAAGACGAGTGGGGTGTATCTGCTGCGGCTCCCGTCGCTGTCGCTGCCGGCCCGGCCGCTGGTGATGCCGGCGAAGCCGCTGCCGAGAAGGACGAGTTCGACGTGGTGATGACGAGCTTCGGCGGCAACAAGGTTGCCGTCATCAAGGCTGTTCGCGCCATCACGGGTCTCGGCCTCAAGGAAGCCAAGGACACCGTCGAAGGCGCGCCGTCGACGATCAAGGAAGCGGCCTCCAAGGACGAAGCAGAAGACATCAAGAAGCAGCTTGAAGAAGCCGGCGCCAGCGTCGAGCTGAAGTAAGGCTGTTGCATCGCAAGATGCACGACCCCGCTTTTGGGCTACGGGTCAAAAGTCGGGTGGGCAGCCGGTCGCTGGTGCGGCCGGCTGCCTGCTCGCGTCCGACAGAAACATGAAGCGTTATTGAATCCGACTGAGGATTTCCCGAATGGCTTATTCATTCACTGAGAAAAAGCGTATCCGCAAGAACTTCGGCAAGCGTCCGACGATCCTGGACGTGCCGTACCTGTTGTCGATCCAGGTGGATTCGTACAACAAGTTCCTGCAGACGGACAAGGCGATCGACGAGCGAGAGGAAATCGGCTTGCACGCCGCTTTCCAGTCGGTATTCCCGATCGTCAGCTACTCCGGCAATGCCGCGCTCGAGTACGTGAGCTACCGCCTCGGCGAGCCCGTATTCGACGTCAAGGAATGCCAGATGCGCGGTCTCACCTACGCGGCCCCGATCCGCGTGCTCGTGCGGCTGGTTATCTACGACAAGGAAGCCAGCGGCACGCCGAAGCCCGTCAAGGACATCCGCGAGCAGGAGGTCTACCTCGGCGAAATGCCGCTGATGACGGACCACGGCACCTTCGTCATCAACGGTACCGAGCGGGTCATCGTTTCGCAGCTGCACCGTTCGCCCGGCGTGTTCTTCGATCACGACAAGGGCAAGACGCACAGCTCCGGCAAGCTGCTCTTCTCCGCACGCGTCATCCCGTACCGTGGCTCGTGGCTCGACATGGAGTTCGATCCGAAGGATTGCGTGTTTGCGCGCATCGACCGTCGCCGCAAGCTGCCGGTGACGATCATCCTGCGTGCACTCGGCATGAGCAACGAGGAGATGCTCGATCTGTTCTTCGAGAACAACGAGTTCTGGCTGTCGGATAAAGAGGTCAAGATGGGCCTCGTGCCGGAGCGCCTGCGCGGCGAGACCGCGTCATTCGACGTGAAGCTGGGCCGCAAGCTCATCGTCGAAGAAGGCAAGCGCATCACGGCAAAACATGTTCGTGACATGTCGAAATCGACGGTCGACAAGCTCGCCGTCCCGCGGGAATACCTCGAGGGCAAGATTCTCGCGCACGACATCGTCGATACCGAGACGGGTGAACTGCTTGCTGCCGCGAATACCGAGCTGACCGGGGAACTCGTCGACCAGCTGATCGAAGCCGGTATCGACCACATTCGCACCCTGTACGTGAACGACCTCGATCACGGGCCGTTCATCTCGAACACGCTCAATATCGATCCGTCCACGACGCGCCTCGAGGCGCTCGTCGAGATCTACCGCATGATGCGCCCGGGCGAGCCGCCCACCAAGGAAGCGGCCGAGAACCTGTTCCAGAACCTGTTCTTCAATTCCGAGCGCTACGACCTGTCGGCCGTTGGCCGCATGAAGTTCAATCGCCGCGTCGGCCGCGACACGTCGGAAGGTGAAGGCGTTCTCGACAAGCAAGATATCCTCGATGTGCTGTCGACCCTGGTCGATATCCGCAACGGCTACGGCACGGTGGACGATATCGATCACCTCGGCAACCGCCGCGTACGCAGTGTCGGCGAGATGGCCGAAAACGCTTTCCGCGTCGGCCTGGTGCGTGTCGAGCGCGCCGTCAAGGAGCGCCTGACGCAGGCGGAGGCCGACGGCCTGATGCCGCAGGAGATGATCAACGCGAAGCCGGTGGCCGCTGCCGTCAAGGAGTTCTTCGGCTCGAGCCAGCTGTCGCAGTTCATGGATCAGAACAACCCGCTGTCCGAAGTGACGCACAAGCGCCGTGTCTCGGCCCTGGGCCCTGGCGGCCTCACGCGCGAGCGCGCGGGCTTCGAGGTGCGAGACGTGCACCCGACGCACTATGGCCGTGTCTGCCCGATCGAGACGCCGGAAGGCCCGAACATCGGCCTGATCAACTCGCTGGCGGTGTACGCCCGAACGAACGAGTACGGCTTCCTCGAGACGCCGTACCGCAAGGTCGCGAA
The DNA here is from genome assembly GCA_041587435.1 of Woeseiaceae bacterium. Classification (GTDB taxonomy): domain Bacteria; phylum Pseudomonadota; class Gammaproteobacteria; order Steroidobacterales; family Woeseiaceae; genus UBA1847. The sequence continues at coordinate 9,849 of JBFGYM010000037.1, read as the reverse complement.
TGGCAAGGTCACGAACGACATCGTTTACCTGTCGGCGATCGAGGAGAGCCAGTACATCATCGCCCAGGCGAACTCCGAGCTCGACCGCAACAACAAGTTCGTGGAAGACCTCGTTGCCGTACGCCACAAGAACGAGTTCACGCTCGCCAGCCCGGGAGACGTCAACTACATGGACGTCAGTCCACGCCAGATCGTGTCGGTCGCTGCGGCGCTGATTCCGTTCCTCGAGCACGACGACGCCAACCGTGCCCTGATGGGCTCGAACATGCAGCGCCAGGCGGTGCCGACGTTGCGGGCCGAGGCGCCGCTGGTCGGGACCGGTATCGAGCGCGCCGTGGCCGTCGACTCCGGCGTTACGGTCGTCGCACGCCGCGGCGGTACCGTCGACTCGGTCGACGCGTCGCGCATCGTCGTGCGCGTCAACGACGAGGAAACGACGGCGGCCGAGCCCGGTGTCGACATCTATAACCTGACGAAATACACGCGTTCCAACCAGAACACCTGCATCAACCAGCGCCCGCTCGTGAAGAGCGGCGACGTGATCGAGGCGAGCGATGTGCTGGCGGACGGTCCGTCGACGAACATGGGCGAGCTGGCCCTCGGCCAGAACCTGCTCGTCGCGTTCATGCCCTGGAACGGCTACAACTTCGAGGACTCGATCCTGATCTCGGAGCGTGTCGTCAAGGAGGACCGCTTCACGACGATTCACATCGAGGAACTTCAGTGCGTGGCGCGCGACACGAAACTCGGGCCGGAGGACATCACGTCCGACATCCCGAACGTCGGTGATGCTGCGCTCGCGAAACTCGACGAATCGGGCATCGCGTTCATCGGTGCCGAAGTGAAAGCCGGGGACATCCTGGTCGGCAAGGTTACGCCGAAAGGCGAGACGCAGCTGACGCCGGAGGAGAAGCTGCTCCGGGCGATCTTCGGCGAGAAGGCGTCGGACGTGAAGGACACGTCGCTGCGCGTGCCGCCCGGCATGGACGGTACGGTCATCGATGTTCGCGTGTTCACGCGCGATGGCGTCGAAAAGGACGCGCGTGCGCTGTCCATCGAGAAGATGGAGCTCGAAGCGGTTCGCAAGGACCTCGACGACACGCTGCGCATTCTCGAAGAAGACATCTACGAGCGCGTCGAGCGCATGCTCACGAGCAAGATGGCCCAGGGTGGGCCGAACAAGCTCAAGTCGGGCGCGAAGATCACCAAGGGTTATCTCGAGGAGGTCCCGCGCGAACAGTGGTTCGAGATTCGCCTGAAGAACGACGAGGCGAATGAGCAGCTGCAGAAGGCGTTCGAGCGCCTCAAGGCACAGCGCGAGGAATTCGATCGCCGCTTCGACGAGAAGAAGGCGAAGATCACGGCGGGCGACGACCTGGCCCCGGGCGTACTCAAGATGGTCAAGGTCTACCTGGCCGTCAAGCGGCGCATCCAGCCGGGTGACAAGATGGCCGGTCGTCACGGCAACAAGGGCGTCATCTCGACGATCGTGCCGGTCGAAGACATGCCGTACCTGGAGGATGGTACGCCCGTCGATATCGTCTTGAACCCGCTCGGCGTGCCGTCGCGCATGAACGTCGGCCAGGTCCTCGAGACGCATCTCGGCTGGGCGGCCAAGGGCATCGGCCGGAAGATCGACGACATGCTGAAAGCGCAGGAGTCGATGGCCAAGCTCCGCAAGTTCCTCGAAGACGTCTACAACAAGACGGGCGGCAAAGCAGAGGACATCAAGTCGCTGTCAGACGCGGAAGTCGTCGAACTGGCCGGCAACCTGACGGCCGGACTGCCGACCGCGACACCCGTGTTCGACGGCGCGACGGAAGAGGAGATCAAGGGTCTCCTCGAGCTGGCGGGCCTCGACACTTCGGGCCAGTCGACGCTCTACGATGGCCGGACCGGCGAGAAGTTCGACCGCGATATCACGGTCGGCTACATGTACATGCTGAAACTGAACCATCTCGTCGACGACAAGATGCACGCTCGATCGACCGGGCCATACAGCCTCGTCACGCAGCAGCCGCTGGGCGGCAAGGCGCAATTCGGCGGCCAGCGCTTCGGCGAGATGGAGGTCTGGGCGCTCGAAGCCTACGGCGCCTCCTACACGCTGCAGGAAATGCTGACGGTCAAGTCTGACGACGTGCAGGGCCGCACCAAGATGTACAAGAACATCGTGGACGGCGAGCACTACATGGATGCCGGAATGCCGGAATCGTTCAACGTACTGGTCAAGGAAATTCGTTCCTTGGGCATCAACATCGAGCTGGAGACAGACTGATGAAAGATCTCCTCAAGCTTTTCAAGTACCAGAACCCGGTCGACGACTTCGATGCGATCCGCATCGGCCTGGCGTCGCCCGACATGGTGCGGTCGTGGTCGTTCGGCGAGGTGAAGAAGCCGGAAACGATCAACTACCGCACGTTCAAGCCTGAACGTGACGGCCTGTTCTGCGCGAAAATCTTCGGACCGATCAAGGACTACGAGTGCCTGTGCGGCAAGTACAAGCGCCTCAAGCACCGCGGCGTGGTCTGCGAGAAGTGCGGCGTCGAGGTCACGCAGACGAAAGTCCGGCGTGAGCGCATGGCGCACATCGAGCTCGCGAGCCCGGTCGCGCACATCTGGTTCCTGAAGTCCCTGCCTTCGCGCATCGGTCTCATGCTCGACATGACGCTGCGCGAGATCGAGCGAGTGCTCTACTTCGAGGCATTCGTCGTCGTCGAGCCGGGCATGACCGACCTCGAGCGCGGCCAGCTCATGACCGACGACATGTACCTCGAGGCACTGGAGCAGTACGGGGACGAGTTCGACGCGCGCATGGGCGCCGAAGCCGTTCGCGAGATGCTGGCGACGATCGACCTGCAGCGCGAGGTGCTGAAGGTCCGTGAAGACATCGACGGCACGCGCTCGGAAACGAAGATCAAGCGCCTGTCGAAGCGCCTCAAGCTGCTCGAGTCGTTCATCGAGTCGGGGAACAAGCCCGAGTGGATGGTGCTGACGGTCCTGCCGGTGCTGCCGCCGGACCTGCGGCCGCTCGTGCCGCTCGACGGTGGCCGTTTCGCGACGTCGGACCTGAACGACCTCTACCGCCGCGTCATCAACCGCAACAACCGCCTGCGCCGCCTGCTCGAGCTGAACGCGCCGGACATCATCGTGCGCAACGAAAAGCGCATGTTGCAGGAATCGGTCGATGCGCTGCTCGACAACGGCCGCCGCGGCCGCGCCATCACGGGCACGAACAAGCGCCCGCTGAAGTCGCTCGCCGACATGATCAAGGGCAAGCAGGGCCGCTTCCGCCAGAACCTGCTGGGCAAGCGCGTCGACTACTCGGGCCGCTCGGTCATCGTGGTCGGACCGACGCTGAAGCTGCACCAGTGTGGCCTGCCGAAGAAGATGGCGCTCGAGCTGTTCAAGCCGTTCATCTTCTCCAAATTGCAGTTACGGGGAGAAGCCACGACGATCAAGGCGGCCAAGCGTCTCGTCGAGCGCGAGGGCGCGGAAGTCTGGGACATCCTCGAGGAGGTCATCCGCGAACACCCGGTCATGCTGAACCGTGCGCCGACGCTGCACCGACTCGGCATCCAGGCGTTCGAGCCGGTGCTCATCGAGGGCAAGGCCATCCAGCTGCATCCGCTCGTCTGCACGGCGTTCAACGCCGACTTCGACGGCGACCAGATGGCCGTCCACGTGCCGCTGTCCATCGAGGCGCAGCTCGAAGCGCGCGCCCTGATGATGTCGTCGAACAACATCCTGTCGCCGGCGAACGGTGACCCGATCATCGTGCCGTCGCAGGACGTCGTTCTCGGCCTCTATTACATGACGCGCGACCGCGTCAATGCAAAAGGCGAGGGCATGATCCTGGCGAGCCTCGACGAGGCACGCCGTGCTTACGAGACGGGCGCTGCCGAGCTGCAGGCGAAGGTCAGGATTCGCGTCACGGTCAGCGAGAAGAACGAGGATGGCGACGTCGATGAAGTCACCAAGATCGTCGACACGACGGTCGGTCGCGCACTGCTCTCGAGCATCCTGCCGAAGGGCCTCGACTTCGAGCTGATCAACCGACCAATGGCGAAAAAGGCGATCTCGAACGTCATCAATGCGTGCTATCGCCGCCTCGGCCTGAAGGACACGGTCGTCTTTGCGGACCGCCTGATGTACACGGGCTTCCGCCTGGCGACGATGGCGGGCATCTCGATCGGCGTCAACGACATGGTCGTGCCGGAAAACAAGGAAGAGATCCTGTCCGTCGCGGAAGGCGAGGTGAAGGAGATCCAGGACCAGTACGGTTCGGGCCTCGTGACCGACGGCGAGCGTTACAACAAGGTCGTCGACATCTGGTCGCGCACCAACGACCAGGTTGCCAAGGCGATGATGGACAAGCTCGGCACCGAGACCGTCAAGGACGCCAGCGGCAAAAACGTCGAGCAGGAATCGTTCAACTCGATCTACATGATGGCCGACTCCGGCGCGCGTGGTTCTGCGGCGCAGATTCGCCAGCTGGCCGGCATGCGCGGCCTCATGGCCAAGCCCGACGGCTCGATCATCGAGACGCCGATTACGGCCAACTTCCGTGAAGGGCTGGACGTTCTGCAGTACTTCATCTCGACCCACGGCGCACGCAAGGGCCTAGCGGACACGGCGCTGAAGACGGCGAACTCGGGTTACCTGACGCGTCGCCTCGTCGACGTCGCCCAGGACCTCGTCGTGACGGAGACCGACTGCGAGACCCGCAACGGTGTCTCGATGGCACCGCTCGTCGAGGGCGGCGACATCGTCGAACCGCTGGCCGAGCGCGTGCTCGGTCGCGTGCTCGCGGAGCCGGTCCTGATTCCTGGCAGCGACAAGGTGGCGTTCGACGCGGGCACGATGCTCGACGAAGCGACCGTGCAGCGCCTCGAAGAGCTGTCGATCGATCACGTCATGGTGCGTTCGCCCATTACCTGTGAAGTGCGCTACGGCGTCTGCTCGCAGTGCTACGGTCGCGACCTCGCGCGCGGTCACCGCATCAACATCGGCGAGGCCGTCGGCGTCATCGCGGCCCAGTCGATCGGTGAGCCCGGCACGCAGCTCACGATGCGCACCTTCCATATCGGTGGTGCCGCGTCGCGTTCCGCTGCGATCAACAACATCGAGATCAAGGCCAACGGCATCGCGAAGCTCGTCAACATCAAGACGGTCGCACACCACAAGGGCTACCTGGTGGCCGTGTCTCGCTCGGGCGAGATTTCGATCGTCAACGAACTCGGCCGCGAGCGAGAGCGTTACAAGGTGCCGTACGGCGCAACGATCACGATCGAAGACGGCGAGGATGTCAAGCAAGGCCAAGTCGTCGCGACCTGGGATCCGCACACGCACCCCGTCGTCACCGAGGTGGAAGGCTTCATCCGGTTCGAGGATTTCATCGACGGCGTGACCGTGACCGAGCAGGTCGACGAGTTCACGGGCCTGACCAGCATCGTCGTGCTCGATCCGAAGAGCCGCGGCGGCGCCGGCAAGGACCTGCGACCCGTCGCCAAGCTCGTCGACGAGGATGGCAATGACGTCTGCTTCGCGAACACCGAGATCCCCGCGGTTTATGCGCTGCAGGTCGGCGCGATCGTGTCGATGTCCGATGGCGCCAAGGTGTCGGTCGGTGACGTGATTGCCCGTATCCCGCAGGAGTCGTCGAAGACGCGTGACATCACGGGTGGTCTGCCGCGTGTTGCCGACCTGTTCGAGGCGCGCAAGCCGAAGGACCCCGCGATCATGGCGGAGCACACCGGTACGGTCAGCTTCGGCAAGGAAACGAAGGGCAAGCGCCGCCTGGTCATCACGGACGAGGCCGGCGAGAGCTTCGAAGAGCTGATTCCGAAGTGGCGCCACCTCAACGTCTTCGAGGGCGAGCAGGTTGCCAAGGGGGAGATCATCGCCGACGGCGAGCCGAACCCGCACGACATCCTGCGCCTGCAGGGCGTCGAGAACCTGGCCGACTACCTGGTCCGCGAGATCCAGGACGTCTACCGCCTGCAGGGCGTGAAGATCAACGACAAGCACATCGAGGTGATCATTCGCCAGATGCTGCGCAAGGTCGTGGTGAGCGAACCCGGCGAGAGCACCTACCTGCGCGGTGAGCAGATCGACAAGGCGCGCTTCCTCGAGGTGTCCGAACAGCTCGAAGCGCAGGGCAAGGACGCGCTCACGGCAGATCCGGTGCTGCTCGGCATCACCAAGGCCTCGCTGGCCACCGAATCGTTCATCTCGGCGGCCTCGTTCCAGGAGACGACCCGCGTCCTCACAGAGGCGGCGGTTCGTGGCCTCCGGGACGAGCTGCGCGGTCTCAAGGAAAACGTGATCGTCGGCCGCCTGATCCCGGCCGGTACCGGCTTTGCGCACCACGCCGAGCGGCGCCGGACGCGCGAGCAGGACTTCGCGGAGCAGCTCAAGGAGCTCGAGGCGTCGCAGGCGGCGGCGGCCGAGGCCCAAGAGGCGGCGGCCGAGGCCGAAGGCGGCGAGGCGACGACCGAGGCCTAGTCGGTGTGGGGGCGCCTTCCGGGGTGTCCCCCGCCCTCTATTGACAGGGGCCATGGGGCGTCAATACAATGCCCGCCCTTAACCCCGGGGCCGTCCTGTTTTGAGGTCGGCCTTGATTTTGAGGGCCGCGCTTCCGGGCGGGGCCCGATTCCCCGATCACTGGCGTACGAGACGTCCAGCGGTCGGGTGCGCGCGTTTGTAAGGGCGTGCACGGCGAGACGATTTTTTGAACCAGATTAAAGAAGAGTGAAGGCCCATGGCCACAGTGAACCAGTTAGTCCGTAAGCCGCGTGCGACCAAGCGTGCGAAAAGCGCGGTACCGGCGCTCGGCGCCAGCCCGCAGAAGCGCGGCGTGTGCACGCGCGTTTACACGACGACGCCGAAGAAGCCGAACTCGGCCATGCGCAAGGTCGCGCGTGTACGCCTGACAAACGGCTTCGAAGTGACGAGCTACATCGGCGGCGAAGGCCATAACCTTCAGGAGCACAGCGTCGTGCTGATTCGCGGCGGTCGCGTCAAGGACCTGCCGGGCGTCCGTTACCACACGGTGCGAGGCACGCTCGATTGCGTCGGCGTATCGGATCGTCGCCAGGGGCGCTCCAAGTACGGCACCAAGCGTCCGAAATCGTAACTTTTTGAGAAAGACCCATGTCCAGAAGAACACAGGCCCCCAAGCGCGCCATTCTCCCTGATCCGAAGTACGGCAGTGAATTGCTCGCCAAGTTCATGAACATGATCATGAACGACGGCAAGAAGTCGGTCGCCGAGCGCATCATCTACGGTGCTCTCGACCGCATCTCCGAGCGCGAAACGAAGTCCGACGAAAAGGCGCTCGAATTGCTCGAAACGGCGCTCGAGAACGTCAAGCCTGTCGTCGAGGTCAAGTCGCGTCGCGTCGGCGGCGCGACCTACCAGGTGCCGGTCGAAGTTCGTCCGGCGCGTCGCCAGACGCTGGCCATGCGCTGGGTCATCGACGCTGCGCGCCGGCGCAGCGAGAAGTCGATGGCGCATCGTCTCGCCCACGAATTGCTCGAAGCAGCCGAGAATCGCGGTACGGCCGTCAAGAAGAAAGAAGACGTGCACCGTATGGCGGAAGCCAACAAGGCTTTCTCGCACTATCGCTGGTAATCGGCTAATAACCGTTTTGACCAGAACCTTGTCGTGGCCCGCAACACACCTATCGAGCGCTATCGCAATATCGGCATCATGGCCCATATTGACGCGGGCAAGACCACCACGACGGAACGCGTTCTCTTTTACACGGGTGTAAGCCACAAGATGGGTGAAGTCCACGACGGTGCGGCCGTCATGGACTGGATGGAACAGGAGCAGGAGCGCGGCATCACGATTACGTCTGCCGCAACCACCTGTTTCTGGAACGGCATGGACAGCCAGTTCGACCAGCATCGCATCAACATCATCGATACGCCGGGCCACGTCGACTTCACGATCGAAGTCGAGCGCAGCCTGCGTGTTCTCGACGGCGCCGTTACGGTGCTGTGCTCGGTGGGTGGCGTCGAGCCCCAGACCGAGACCGTCTGGCGGCAGGGCAACAAGTACAAGGTGCCGCGCATGATCTTCGTCAACAAGATGGATCGTGCGGGCGCCGATTACCTGCGGGTCGTCAGGCAGGTTCGCGAGCGCCTCGGCGCCAACCCGGTGCCGATTCAGTTGCCGATCGGCGCGGAAGACAAATTTGCCGGCGTCATCGACCTGGTCCGCATGAAGGCGATCTACTGGGACGAGAGCAACATGGGCACGACCTTCGAGGCCCGCGAGATTCCGGGTGAACTGCGCGCCGAAGCCGAGGCCTGGCGCGAGAAGATGGTCGAGGCGGCCGCCGAGGCGAACGAGGAACTGCTGGACAAGTTCCTCGAGCACGGTGAGCTCACGGAAGACGAGATCTGTCGCGGGCTGCGCGCACGCACGCTCTCCGGCGAACTCGTCGTGACGATGTGCGGCTCGGCGTTCAAGAACAAGGGCGTGCAGGCGATGCTCGACGCGGTCGTCGAATTCATGCCGTCACCCATCGATGTCCCGGCGATCCGGGGCCATATTGACGAGAACACCGAGGGCAAGCGCGCGGCCGACGACAACGAGCCGTTTGCCGCACTCGCGTTCAAGATTGCGACGGATCCGTTCGTCGGAAACCTGACGTTTTTTCGTGTTTATTCGGGCGTCCTCAACTCGGGCGACACCGTGTACAACCCGGTCAAGAGCAAGAAGGAGCGTATCGGGCGCATCCTGCAAATGCACTCCAACGATCGCAAGGAGATCAAGGAAGTCTTCGCCGGCGACATCGCTGCTGCGGTTGGCCTGAAGGACGTCACGACGGGCGACACGCTGTGTGACTTGAAGCAACCGATTACGCTGGAGCGCATGGAATTCCCGGAGCCTGTCATCTCGGTGGCGGTCGAGCCGAAGACCAAGGCAGACCAGGACAAGATGGGCATGGCCTTGATGAAGCTCGCCAAGGAGGATCCGTCGTTCCGCGTGCACACCGACGAGGAGTCGAATCAGACGATCATTTCGGGCATGGGCGAACTGCACCTCGACATCATCGTCGATCGCATGAAACGCGAGTTCAAGGTCGATGCGAACGTCGGCAAGCCGCAGGTGGCGTACCGCGAGACGATTCGCAAGCCGGTCGAGCAGGAGCACAAGTTTGTGCGCCAGTCCGGCGGCCGCGGCCAGTATGGCCATGTCTTCCTGCGCATCGAGCCGCGGGAGGCGGGGTCGGGTTACGAATTCGTCAACGAGATCGTCGGCGGTGCCGTGCCCAAGGAATACGTGCCGGCGGTCGACAAGGGCGTCCGGGACCAGATGGAAAACGGCGTCGTCGCGGGCTACCCGGTCGTCGACTGCAGGGTCACGCTGTACGACGGTTCGTACCACGACGTCGATTCGAGCGAGATGGCATTCAAGATCGCGGGCAGCATGTGTTTCCGCGAGGGTGCGGCGAAGGCCAATCCCGTCCTGCTCGAACCGATCATGAAGGTCGAGGTCGTGACGCCGGAAGAATACATGGGAGACGTGATGGGCGACCTTAATCGCCGTCGCGGTCTGCCGCAAGGCATGGATGACACGCCCGCGGGCAAGGTCATCAAGGCCGAGGTACCGCTGGCCGAGATGTTCGGTTATGCCACGGACCTGCGCTCGATGAGCCAGGGCCGCGCCGTGTACTCGATGGAGTTCCAGAAATACGCAGAAGTGCCGCAGAACGTGGCCGACACTGTCCTGAAAAAAGCGAGCTGAGTTCTGGCTAAAGAGAAATTTGAGAGAACAAAACCGCACGTAAACGTTGGCACGATTGGCCACGTTGACCACGGCAAGACGACGCTGACG
>JBFGYM010000036.1:0-15836 GCA_041587435.1 Woeseiaceae bacterium | reverse complement strand
GCACATCGCGGAACGACTGGTCCAGACCGCGTCCGAGGCGTACATCATCCAGGGACAGGAAATCAAATGCACGGCGAGCGTCGGCATTGCCCTGATGCCGAAGCACGGCGAAGAACTCTGGCATCTGCTCAGCGTCGCCGATGACGCCATGTACGCGGCCAAGTCGATCCCGGCCGAGGAGGCGGCCAACGACCGCGCCGCCTACGTGGAGGCGGCGACCGCGACGTAGCGGGCCCGTTACGCCCGCGGCGCTCAGGGTGCGGGTAACAGCGACAGGGCCGGCACGGCCGGGTCGGTCGTATCCAGGATCATGACGTCGAATATATCGCCGTTGGCCGCATCGATGCGCAGCGGCCCCGCGATGGCCGTCTTCTCGCCCGCAACGGTGACGAACAGGTCGTAGCTGCCGGCCAGGACTACCAGCTGCGCCCAAAGGCCGGGGGTTGACAGGGAGCGCACGCTGGGAAGATCGTCTTCCGCGACGGTCTCGCCAGCGGGCAACAGGTAGACGTCGAGCTGGTCGTTATCGAGCGACGTCTGCAAGACCGACAGCTTGGCGTAGACGGATATCGATGCGCGATCCGGCAGGTAGGAGAAATACACCCACTCGTCGGTGGCGCCGACGACCGCGATGTTGCTGTGGGTCCCCGGCGGCGCCACGTAGCCGCCCTGCAGGAGCACCGTCGCCGTACTGTCTGCCGGCGTCCAGAAGTAGTTCTCCGTATCGCCCGAAACGGCGATGTCGCCCGTGGCTTCGCCGTGCGAGAGATTGGATACGATCCGGCTGGTGAGCATGTCGTCATCGTAGATGTCGACAGACGGCAACGGCAGGGCAGCGTGAACGAAACGGACGGTCGGCGGAAACGCCGCGTCGGGCAGGCGGCGCTGAACGCCGCCGTTGCTGTTGACGTTGAGAACGACGGGGCCCGTGTTGTTGGCGTCGCCGTCGAAGGCCCAGGCGATGTGCGACGTGGCAGGCGCGAACAGCGACGAAACCGAGGAGTACAGTACGGTGCCCGGATCGCCGGCCGCGGTGATCGTGAAAACGTAGTCCCCCTGCTCGAAGTCCTGCGCCGGCGAAATCTCGCCATAAGACAGGGTCGCAACCCGGTTGACCACGACGGGCGGATCGACGAGTTCGTCGAGGTAGAAATCCACATCCTGCGCGGCGAGCGACTGCATGCCGTGAGCGAAACGCATCGCAAAGACCGTCGAGCCGTCCGCGAACTGGCGCTCGTCCGCGCCGACAATCGTGACGGTCGGGCTGAGCGGGTCACCGGTCAGCAGGAACACGTGATCGCGGTTGGCGTCGACCTTTTGCAAAACCGTCGCAACACGCCTAGAGCTCGTTTCGCCCGGCAAGCGCACATCGAAATTGAAGTTGTATTCGAAGTCATCGAAGCGTATCGGCGTGGTCGCGTCCTGGTAGCCGATGGCGCCGAGGATGCGTTCCTCGATCAGGAACTGAATGTCGGGAGAACCCGGTATCGCATTGACGGCGCGAATCGTGCCCTTGCCGGAGGGATTGGGCAGCTCCGAGTCGCTCGTGCAGGCGCTGAGCAACGCTACGCCCGCACAGGCGAGAATCAGGAAAATCCGTTTCATTATTTCTGTCTCTTTTCGTAGCCGTACACCGACTTCAGTTCGAGGAACTCGTCGATGCCGTGATGGCCCCACTCCCGGCCGTTGCCGGACTGTTTGTAACCGCCGAACGGGGCAGCCGCATCGAGCCAGGCGCCGTTGATGTGCACCATGCCGGTGCGCATCCGGGACGCGATACGCCGGGCGCCTTCGAGGTCGGCGCAGGAAACGTAGCCGGACAGGCCGTAGGTCGTGTCGTTGGCGATGCGAATGGCGTCGTCCTCGTCGTCGTAAGGAATAATCGACAGAACCGGCCCGAAGATCTCTTCGCGGGCGATCGTCATGTTATTCCTGACATTGGCGAAAACGGTAGGTTTCACGAAGAAGCCTTTCTCGAGGCCCTCGGGTCGTCCGGTGCCGCCGGCCGCCAGGGTCGCGCCTTCGTCGATGCCGGCCTGGATCAGTCCCTGGATCTTTTGCCACTGCGCCTCCGAGACGACCGGCCCGACCTTGACACCCTCGTCGCGCGGGTTGCCGACGCGGGTTTCCGCGGCGACCCGGGCCGCGATGGCGGCCGCCTCATCCATGCGGTGCCGCGGCACGAGCATGCGCGACGGCGCGTCACAGGACTGACCCGTGTTCTCGAACATGTCTGCGGCGCCGCGCGCCACGCCTTCCTCGAAGCGCTCGTCGTCGCAGATGACGTTCGCCGATTTGCCGCCGAGTTCCTGCGCGACGCGTTTGACGGTCGGCGCTGCGTTCTGTGCGACGAGCACGCCGGCACGCGTCGAACCCGTGAACGAGACCATTGCGATGTCGGGGTGCCCTGAAATGGCCGAACCGACGCCGGGGCCGTCGCCGTTGACGAGGTTGAAGACACCCGGCGGAACGCCCGCCGCGTCGAGAATCTCGGCGAAGACGATGGCGTCGAAAGGTGCGATCTCGCTGGGCTTGAGCACCATCGTGCAGCCGGCGGCGAGGGCGGGCGCCACCTTCACCGCGATCTGGTTCATCGGCCAGTTCCACGGCGTGATCAGGCCGCAGACGCCGATCGGCTCCTTGACGACGCTGGTCGTCCCGATGCGCTCCTCGAATGCAAAATCCTTCAGCGCCTTGATCGCGGCCTTGATGTGCTGTGGCCCGCTCTTCGCCTGGGCGCCACTGGCCAGTTCCCAGGGGGCACCCATCTCGTCCATGATCGCTTCCGCGACGTCGTCGTGACGCCTGGCGAATTCGTCGAGTATCGCCTGCAGCAGGTCGATGCGCTGCTCACGAGTCGTCTGCGAGTAGCTGTCGAAGGCCCGTTTGGCCGCCGCGACGGCCTTGTCGACATCCGCCGCCGATCCCAGGCTGATGCGCCCGAAAACGGCCTCGGTGGCCGGATTGACGACGTCCATCGTGCGCGGTTCGACCGGGTCGACCCACTGGCCGTCGATGTAGAACTGGAGCCTTTCGAGCATTTCAGGTCCTCATCACAAAGAGCCGCGAATGATAGCCTAATTTGGCCATACCGGGTTGCCGAGTTTGGTCGCTGCGCAGGGTCGCGACTAGGCCGTGGCGGGCGGTGTGCCGAGGAGTTTTTGCCGGTACTCGGCGGGCGGCATGTCGTACCAGGACTTGAAGGCCGTCGTGAACGACGAGATGTTCGAGTAGCCGAGCAGCATGGCGATTTCGAGCAACTTCAGGCGGGCATCACGCAGGTACGTGACGGCGAGCTCGGCACGGACCTCGCGCAGGATGCGCTGGAAGCTCGTCTTCTCGGCTTTCAGGCGGCGCTGCAGCGTGCGGCGGCTCAGCGTGAGGGCCCGGCAGGCGGCGTCGGCGTTGGCTTCGCCGCGCGCCATGAGGTCGGCGAGCTTGCGTTTCAGCTGGCCTGCGATATCGTCCTGCGCATACAGGGCACGCAGGGTCTTCTCTGCCTGTTCGACGAGTTGCCCGTACATAGCGCAATTATAGCCCACGAAACCCGCAATAAAGGCAAAACGATGACAGCACCCGTCAAATACAGTCTCAACGGCCGCATCGGCGTCGTTACGGTGGACAACCCGCCGGTCAATGCCCTCTCGCAGCCCGTTCGCCAGGGCCTCCTCGACGCGTTCGAGCAAGCGGCGGCGGACACGAGCGAGGCCATACTCCTGATCTGCGAGGGCCGGACTTTCATTGCGGGCGCGGACATTTCCGAGTTCGGCAAACCACTGCAGGAACCGTGGCTACCCGACCTTTACAATCGCATCGAAGCGTCCGACAAGATCGTCGTCAGCGCGCTGCACGGGACCGCGCTAGGCGGCGGCTTCGAGGCTGCGCTCGCGACGCACTACCGCTGCGCCGTGAGCAGCGCGCGGGTCGGCCTCCCGGAGGTCAAGCTGGGCCTGCTGCCCGGGGCCGGCGGCACGCAGCGAACGCCGCGCCTTGCCGGCGTGAGCGCCGCACTCGGCCTGATGACTTCGGGCGCGCCGATTGCAGCGGGCCAGGCGGCGCAACTGGGCCTGGTCGACAAGGTCATCGACGGCGAGCTTCGTGAGGGCGCGCTGGCCTGGACGCTCGAGTTGCTCGAGGCCGGCGCGGCGCCGCGCCGCAGCAGCGAACTGCCCGTACCGGAATTCGACGCCGCGGTTTTCGACGACTACCGCGCCGGGCTCGCCAAGCGGGCGCGCGGCCTCGAGGCACCACAGGCCATCGTCGACTGCGTCGAGGCCGCGGCGACGATGCCGTTTGCGGAGGGATTGCGCTTCGAGCGCGACCGGTTCATGGCGCTGATGCAGGGCGAGCAGTCGGCCGCGCTGCGGCACTTCTTCTTCGCCGAGCGGCAGGCCTCCAAGGTGGACGGGCTTGCCCCGGACACGGCCGTGCGGCCCGTCGAGTCCGTCGGCATCATCGGCGGCGGCACGATGGGCGGCGGCATCGCCATGAGCTTCGCCAATGCCGGCATCCCCGTGACGCTGATCGAGATCGACGACCAAGCGCTCGAGCGCGGACTGTCGATCATCGACGGCAATTACGCGGGCAGTGTGAAGCGCGGCAAGCTCACCGAGGAAAAAGCCGCCGCTAACCGCGCCCTGATTTCGGGGGGAACCGACTACGCGGCGCTCGCCGACCTCGACCTGGTCATCGAGGCCGTCTTCGAGGATCCGAATCTCAAGAAGGCTGTCTTCGCCAGGCTGGACGGCGCCTGCAAGCCGGGCGCGATCCTCGCGACGAACACGTCTTACCAGGACGTCGATGCCATCGCGGCGGCGACCCGGCGGCCACAGGATGTCGTCGGGCTGCATTTCTTCAGCCCGGCGCACATCATGAAATTGCTCGAGGTCGTTCGCGGAGCGAAGACGGCGGACGACGTTCTCGCCACCTGCATGCAGCTCGCAAAACGCATTCGCAAGGTGCCGGTCGTGGCGGGTGTCTGCTACGGCTTCATTGGCAACCGCATGCTGCAACCCTACGCCCAGCAGACGCAGCTGCTGCTTCTCGAGGGCGCCACGCCGTCGCAGGTCGACGGCGCCATGGAGGCGTTCGGCATGGCCATGGGCCCGTTGCGCGTGTTCGACCTGGCCGGGCTCGACGTCGGCTACAAGGCGCGCCAGGCGCTCAGCGATGAGGAAAAAGGCGACCCGGCGACCTATCGCGTGCCGGACCTGCTCGTCGAGGCGGGCCGGCTCGGCCAGAAGTCGGGCGCGGGCTTTTATCGCTACGACGAGAACCGCAGGCCCCTGCCGGACCCCGAGGTGGACGCCGTCATCGTGGCGACGGCCGAGGAACTGGGCATCGAGCGCCGCGACGTTCCGGACCAGGAGATCGTCGACCGGCTCGTCGGTGCACTGGTGACGGAAGGCCGCCGGATCGTGCAAGAGGGCATTGCCCAGCGCGCGAGTGACATCGACGTCGTCTACGTGTACGGCTACGGTTTTCCGGCGCATCGCGGCGGACCGATGTTCTACGGCGACGCCGCGGGCCTCTGACAAAAACGCGGCCGGACATTTGCATGCCCGGCCGCGCTCGGTAGCGGGAATTCGTCAGGCGCTCACTAACGAACCGCCACCTGTACCAGCTCCTCGCCGTCCGGGTCCGTAACGTGGACCGCGCAGGCGATGCACGGATCGAAGCTGTGGATGGTGCGCAGGATCTCCAGCGGTTGCGCCGGATCGTGCATGACATGCGCGTCCTCGAGTGCTGCCTCGTACGCGCCGGGCTGACCGTTCGGGTCGCGCGGTCCCGCGTTCCAGGTGCTCGGCACGATCGCCTGGTAGTTGGCAATCCTGCCGTCCTCGATGACGACCCAGTGCGACAGCGCGCCGCGTGGCGCTTCCATGACCCCGACGCCCTTGCATTTCTTCGGCCAGCTTTCCGGCTCCCACAGCGTGTCGTCGAAGGTCCGCGTGTCGCCGGCCTTGATGTTGCCGATGAGCGCATCGAACCAGCTCTGCATGCCGTCGGCGAGCACTGCCGTCTCGAGCGTGCGGGCGGCCGTGCGGCCGAGCGTCGAGAATAGCGCCCGCGTTGGCAGCTCGAGCTGCTGCAGCGTGCTGTTGACGAGGTGCTGCGTGAGGTCGTGTCCCTTGGCGTACAGCATCAGGACGCGCGCGAGCGGCCCGACTTCCATCGCGTGGCCGTTCCAGCGCGGTGACTTCAGCCAGGAGTAACCGGCCTCGACGTCGAGCTGGTCGTAAGGCGGCTGCGGACCCGTGTAGTTGAGGGTCGTTTCGCCGGTCCAGGGATGCAGCCCGACTTCCTTGCCGCCCGAATAGTCGTACCAGGAGTGAGATACGAATTCCTGGACGCCGGCCGGGTCGTCGAGAGGCACTTCGTGGATCGTCGAGATGTCCCGGTTGAGGATGGCGCCGCGCGGGAACAGGAACGAGTCAGGCTCGTTCATGCTGGTCGCCGGCAGGTCGCCGAAGCAGAGAAAGTTGCCGAGGCCTTCGCCGCGATAGAACCAGTCCTTGTAGAAACTGGCGACAGCGAGCGTATCGGGAACGTAGACCTGCTCGACGAAGACCTTCATCTTGTTAATGATGTCCTGTACTTCGGCGAGCCGCTTCGAGTTGATCGCCGAATCCGAGTTGAGGTCGATCGGGCAGGGTGCGCCGCCGACGACGAAGTTCGGATGCGGGTTCTTGCCGCCGAAGATCGCGTGCAGCCGGGCGACGTCGCGCTGCCATTCGAGGGCGTCGAGATAGTGCGCGACGGCCATCAGGTTGGCTTCTGCCGGCAGCTTGTACTCGGGATGTCCCCAGTAGGCTTTTGCGAAGATGCCGAGCTGGCCGGCTTCGACGAAGTCCTTGACCTTCTTCTGCACGTCGCGGAAGTAGCCCTCCGACGACCGCGGGTAGCTTGACAGGGACTGCGCCAGTCCGGCCGTGGCTTTCGGGTCCGCGCTCAACGCCGAAACGACGTCCACCCAGTCGAGGGCATGCAGGTGATAGAAGTGCATGACGTGGTCGTGGATGTACTGTGCGCCGATCATCAGGTTGCGGATCAACTCGGCATTCTGAGGCACCTTCGCGCCGACCGCGTTTTCGACGGCGCGAATCGAGGCTATGCCGTGCACGAGCGTGCAGACGCCGCAGATGCGCTGGGCGAATGCCCAGGCGTCGCGCGGGTCGCGCCCCTGCAGGATGATCTCGATGCCGCGGACCATCGTGCCCGACGAGTACGCCTGGCCGATCTGGTCGCCGTCCATCTGCGCTTCGATGCGCAGGTGGCCTTCGATGCGTGTGATGGGATCGACTACGACTCTTGCGCTCATGACCCATCCTCCTCAAGGTTATCGGCAACCATTTCCATGAGGCTGCCCATCTTGTAGTCCCAGTTGAAGTACTCCTGCGAGTCGTCGAAGCTCTGGCGGCAGTTGGCGCAACTCGACAGCAATTCCTTGGCTTCGGTCTTCTCGACCTGGTCCATCTTCAGCTTGAAGACGCGGCGCCTCAGCGGGTCGGCGCGCGTGATCGTGATCACGCCGCCGCCACCGCCGCAGCACCAGTTGTAGTCGCCGCCGTACTCCATCTCGCGGAAGTCAACGCCGAGGTGCTTGAGTACGTTGCGCGCAGCCTTGGTCGCACCGCCGCGGCGCGAGACCTGGCACGGATCGTGGTAGGTGACGCTCGTGTCGACCTTTTTCACCCTGATCTTGCCCTTGTCGAGTGCGTCGGAGAGGTACTCCGAGATGTGCAGGACCTTGAACGGCAACGGCTTGCCGTACATGTTGGCGCCCATCCAGCGCAGCGCCATGTAGGCATGGCCGCACTCCGGCAGCACGATCATCTTGGCGCCGATCTTGATCGCCGCGTTGATCAGCTTCATCGTCGACTCTTTCTGCCAGTCCGGGTTGCCCGAGAGCATGCCGAAGTTGGTCGCCTCGAAGCCGTCCAGGCGGAAGGTCCACTTTTCGCCGGCGGCATTGAGGATCTTCGCCGTCGCCGCGATCGACTGCGGGTACTTCTGGATCTCGATCGACGACATGACGGCGAGGACGTCGGCCTGCTCGGCGTCGACCGGTATCTCGACGTCGTGCTCGTCGGCCATCCACTCGATGCGTTCCTCGAACTTGTCGGGCGTGATGCCGAGCGGGCTGCCGGTTTCGACCGAGCGCTTGGCCACTTCGTGCAGCTCATGCGGGATCAGGCCGGCCTTGAACATGCCGTGCCGCGCCATCGAGACGAGACCCGCGATGTCGATGCCCATCGGACACACGAGCGAGCAGCGCCCGCAGACCGTGCAGCTGTCATACAGCAGGTGCTGCCATTCCTCGAGGTCGTCGATCGTGACCTTGCGTTTCAGGCCGAACAGCCGGTAGAAGAACGCGAACGGGCCGACCTGGCGCTTGTACGTGCGCTTGAACAGCTCGATCTTCCAGATCGGCGTGTAACGCGGATCGTCGGTGCGCACGTGGAAGTGGCAGGCGTCGGCGCACATGCCGCAGTGCAGGCAGCCGTCGAGGTAGGACGCCGTTTGCGTGTTGAAGTTCTTGACGAAGTGGTGCATCGCCTTGGTGATGCGCTCTTCGTTGGGCATGTCGCCCTGCTTGTCGTGACGGATCTCGGGAGGCTTGTAGGCCAGCCGTTCCGCTTCACGATCGAGCGTGTGTCTGCCGTCTACGGTGGTCATGTCTTGGCTCCCCTGCGTTCGAATACCATGCCGGTCGTGCCGCGTGTCACGAATACGAGGAAGGCGTGCCCCAGCTTGCCGAACGGCAGCCAGATCATGAGCAGCACGACGGACAGGATGTGGATGGCGAGCAGCGTCTCGTAGCGCATGCCGAGACGCAGCGGGATGATGAGTCCCGTGACGATCGGCAGGACCGTTACGAACCAGCTGAAATAGTCGTCGAAGTTCGAAATCAGCCGCAGCACCGGGCTCGTCAGGCGACGCACCAGCAGCGCGATGCTGGCGACGACCGCCGCGACACCAAGCAGGTAGATCGCGTTGTTCGGCAGTCCCGGCCAGCTGAACCCGAGGAATCCCTCGAAGAACATGATGTGCGGGATGAACAGGAGTACGACGGCGAACAGGCCGAGGTGCTGCACGTAGGCCAGCATCTTCGGGTACAGCGTCGCCTTCTTGAACGGCGTCGCCGTGAAGCTGCGCGTGTAGATAACCTTCAACGCCGCCCCGAGTCCGCCGCGGGCGCGGGGCTCCGAGAAGTCATGTTTTTCCTTGAGCAGGATGATGCCGACGAGGCGCCAGATCGTTCCCGCGACAAGAATATAAGCGGCCCATTGCAGTGCGGGCCCTCGTGCAAAGTCGAGAAGGTCCATATCATCCCTCCTGCGTGAACTTGGCCTGGCGGCGGCGTCCGGCAGCGGCGGCGAGCGCACCCAGTGCGACGCCGGCGGCAGCGGCACCGGCCAGCTTGACGCCACTGTCGAACTTGCCGGTCGACAGCGGCTCGTAGAATCCGCCCTTGTCCCAGAACGCCGGTTCCGAGCAGCCGAGGCAGGGGTGACCGGACTCGATCGGGAAGCTCGTCCCGCTGTTCCACTTGGCCGTCGCGCAGGCGTTGTAGGTAATCGGGCCCTTGCAGCCGAGCTTGTACAGACACCAACCGGCCTTCGCGCCTTTGTCGTCGAAGGTCTCGGCGAACTTGCCCTGCTCGTAGAACGGCCGCCGGTAGCAGCGGTCGTGAATCGTCGTGCCGTAGAACGCCAGCGGCCGACCGTGCTTGTCCAGCTTCGGCAGCGAGCCGAACGTCAGGAACTGCGTCAGGACGGCCGTCATGACCATCGCGATCGGCGGGCAGCCGGGCACGTTAACGACGGGCTTGTCCTTGACGAGGTCGCTCACGGACACGGCGCCCGTCGGGTTCGGGTCGGCACCGGGGATGCCGCCGAAGGCGGCGCAGCTGCCGATGGCGACGACGGCCGCGGCCCCCGCGACCGTCTCTTTCAGCATGTCGACGTTGCTGATGCCGGCAATCGTCGAGTAGCCCGGGTTGGCCAGCGGGATGGAACCGTCCACGAGGACGAGGTAGCCGCCTTCGTTCTCTTCCATGGCGGCATGCCGCGCGGCTTCGGCCTGGTCGCCGGCGGCGGCTTGCAGCGTGTGGTGATAGTCGAGCGAGATGGCGTCGAAGATCAGCCCTTCCACGGTCGGCGACGCGGAGCGGGTCAGCGACTCCGTGCACCCGGTGCACTCCTGGAACGACAGCCAGATGACCGACGGCCGCCGCGCACTTTCGATGGCTTTTGCGATCCTCGGGATCATGCTCGGCGGCAAAGCCAGGATAGACGCCGTTGTCGCGCAATACTTGAGAAAACCGCGGCGCGAAACCCCCTTCGCCTGCAGTATCTCCCCAACGGTCGGTGATTTCTTCATGTGGATTCCTCCCGCGAAAATTCTTCCTGGTCGATCCAGTCGTGGAGGCGAGCGCGGCCGGCGACGATGTCGACGTCCTGTGACGACAGTATTTCGGGTGTTCGGGTTATTTCGAGAAAGCGGCCGACGACTTCGTCGTGGGCGTTGCGGTGTTCGAGCCACCACACGCCGGGGTAGGCCGTCTCGCGGATGCGGCTCGAGCCGAGCGCATCCAGTTTCGCCGTGAGTTCGCCCGTGCCCAGCGTCGCTTCGAGGTATTCGAGTTCGCCGGGCCCGAACGGCAGACCGGCGAGGTCGATCGTGGTCGGCTCGCCGGATTCGAGCAAACGATCGACGGCGTGCAGAACCTCGGCGACAATCGGGCGCACATTGCCGTGGAACGGGAACGCGCGCGCGGCGGTGTCGGTGCTCATGCCGGCATGCCCGCAGTCGATTCGCTGCGCCAGGTGCGCACCAGGTCCCTGGCCCGGGCGGCAGCTTCGCCGACCGCCGCGGCGACCGGCGGTGTCGGCTCGGTACCCCAGTCCATGTCGGCGGGTTCGATGCCGATCAATGCACGGTGCTCGGGCAGCTCGCCGCGCAGCCGCAGCGCGTCCATGAGGTCGGACAGCCCGACCTCGTGCACGCTGCCGCGTTGATTGCGCAGGTGGGAATCCATATCCTCGCCCTGCAGCACGGTGATCGAGCCAGGCGCCTTGCCGAGGATCATCGCGTCGAGGGCAACGAGGCCGTCGAGATTGCAGAAACGATCGAGTAATGCGAGGCCGACGGTGCCGCCGTCGATACAGTGGACATCGTCGTCGACGTTGTCCTCTGCAAATCGCTCGAGCGTGTGGATCCCGGCGCCGTCATCCGTGAGCAGGCTGTTCCCGATCCCAACGACGGCGATGGCTTTCGCATCATTGGTCATTTGGCTTCCTTCAATTAGCAAAAACTAATGAAAGAATTTGTTGATTTGTATGCTGGTTATTACGGATACGCTCCGCGTCGCGACCTGGCAATACGCACTTTCATCAGGTGCCTTCCTCGACGGCAGAGTCTTGCCCTAGGGTGTATCCAGCGGCAGTTTCGCTTCGGCCCAGGCGACGATGCCGCCGTC
This sequence comes from Woeseiaceae bacterium, assembly GCA_041587435.1. Classification (GTDB taxonomy): domain Bacteria; phylum Pseudomonadota; class Gammaproteobacteria; order Steroidobacterales; family Woeseiaceae; genus UBA1847. The sequence continues at coordinate 4,351 of JBFGYM010000036.1, read as the reverse complement.
CATCGAGCGGACGTTGCGGAACCCCATGTCGTCGAGCGATTTGGCGGCCAGGGCGGAGCGGCCGCCCGTGCCGCAATACAGCACGATGTCGCAGTCCTCGACCGCGCTGACGCCGCGCTTCTCGAGCAGCGGCAGGATTTCGAATTCGAGCAGCCCGCGCGGAATCAGCACGGCCCCCGGAATGTGCCCGCGTGCGAATTCGGCGGGCTCGCGAATGTCGATGAGCAGCGTGCCGGCGTTCAGGCAGCGGTGCGCCTCGTGCACCAGGCATTCTTTGATCGTGGCTTTCGCCTTGGCGACGACTTCCGACGGTGAAACGAGCATGGCAGGTCTCCGCGAGACGGGCTCAGGTCCCGTCGTTGTTGGTCTTGTAGGGGTTCGGGGGCATAGGATCCGGTGACAGCCCAGCGCGGCGCTGGGCGGCCCCAGGGCTGCACGTCGGCAGACGCCGGGTCCGTGCGGTAGAGTTCATGAATGCCGCGAGTCTTGTCGCTCACGAGATGCTCCGGTCATGGGCATCGAGACAATTCCAGTATATTTTGAAATCATAATATACTAATTTATTCTGCGCCGGTGCCAGTGCCGGTATCCGCTCCTACCACGACGACAGGTGAATTTCTTGCGTGACACGATTCGAGCCGCGATGCCCGGACTGCTGCTGAGCGCGACCATTGCACTGGCCGTGCGTTTCGTCAGCGACCAGCTCGGCGGGCCCGCCATGCTGTACGCGCTGCTGTTCGGCATGGCGTTCAATTTCCTGACCGAAGACGAGCGATTCGCGGCCGGAATTTACGTTGCGAGCCGCAACGTGCTGCGCTTCGGCGTCGCACTGCTCGGCCTGCGCATTACGACGGGCGATGTCATGGAGCTCGGCTGGCCCGTGGTGGCCCTGATCGTCGTCGGAGTCGTCGCGACCATCCTCGTCGGGGCGGTCATCGGACGCGGCTTCGGCCTCAGGGGCGACCATGCCGTGCTCTCGGCCGGCGCCGTCGCGATTTGCGGCGCCTCGGCGGCGCTCGCCATCGCCTCGGTGCTGCCGTCGCACAAGGACCACGAGCGCAATACGATCCTGACTGTTGCCGGCGTCACGGCGCTCAGCACGGTGGCCATGGTCGCCTACCCGGTGCTCGTCACCTACCTCGGATACGACAACGTCACGGCGGGCGTATTCCTCGGTGCGACCATTCACGATGTCGCCCAGGTCGTCGGCGCGGGTTACATCATCTCGGACCAGAGCGGCGAGATTTCGACCCTCGTCAAGCTGATTCGCGTCGCCTGCCTCGTGCCGGTGGTTGTCGTCATCTCGCTGATCACCCATCGCAGCCGCGCGGAGTCGCCCGACAGGCGGCCGCTGCTCCCCTGGTTTCTCGTCGCGTTCGTCGCCCTGGTCATCGTCAACAGCCTTGGCTGGGTTCCGGCTGATGCGCATTCGCTGCTGACGCCGGTCTCCAGCTGGTGCCTGCTCACCGCGGTTGCGGCGCTCGGCGTGAAGACCTCGCTGAAGGCGCTGGCCGACGTCGGGCCCGCACCGGTCGGCGTGATGGTACTGCAAACCCTGCTGCTCGCCGCGCTCGTGGTCGGCGGCATCGCACTGATGGGATAAATGACATGAAGAACCTCGTTCCCCCGCATGGCGCGGACGAACTCCGGCCACTGCTGGTCCTCGAAAGCGAGCGGGCCAAAGAAGTCGAGCGGGCGGCGCGGCTCAAACGCGTGCCGCTGTCGAGCCGCGAGGTGTCCGACCTGTTCATGCTCGGCATGGGCGCGTACACGCCGCTCGACGGCTTCATGGGCGAGGCGGACTGGCGCGGTGCCTGTGAGAACATGGTGCTGGAGAGCGGCCTGTTCTGGCCGATCCCGATTACGCTGTCCTGTGCGCAGGACCTCGGCGACAGCATCTCCCTCGGCGAGGACGTGGCCCTCGTGGACGGCGATTCGGACGAGTTGCTCGGCATCCTGACCGTGGCGGAGAAGTACGCGATCGACCGGGACTTCGAGTGCTCACAGGTCTTTCGCACGACCGATACCGCGCACCCGGGCGTCAGGAAAGTCATGGAGCAGGGGCCCGTGAATCTCGGTGGGGCGGTGCGCACGCTGTCGGAAGGCCATTTCCCGACAGCCTATGCAGGCTTCTACCTGCGCCCCGAAGAGACGCGCGCGTTGTTCGCCGAGAAGGGGTGGTCGAAGGTAGCGGCATTCCAGACCCGCAACCCGATGCACCGCAGCCACGAGCACCTCGCGAAGGTGGCGATCGAGGTCTGCGACGGCGTGCTGATTCACCAGGTGCTCGGCGCGCTCAAGCCCGGCGACATCCCGGCGGACGTCCGGGTGAAAGCGATCGACACGCTGGTCGAGCACTACTTCGTGCCCGGGACGATCGTGCAGGCGGGTTACCCGATCGAGATGCGCTACGCGGGCCCGCGCGAGGCCCTGCTGCACGCCGTCCTGCGGCAGAATTTCGGCTGTTCGCATCTCGTCGTCGGGCGCGACCATGCCGGCGTGGGCGACTACTACGGCCCTTACGATGCACACCGGATTTTCGACACGCTGCCTGCCGGCAGCCTGCTGACCGAGCCGCTGCGGATCGACATCACGTTCTATTGCTACAAGTGCGACGGCATGGCGACAAGCCGAACCTGCCCGCACGATGCGAGCGACCGTCTCGCAATATCGGGCACGCGACTGCGCGAGATGTTCGCCGGCGGCGAAACGATTCCGCCCGAGTTCAGCCGCGAGGAAGTCGTCGCGGTGTTGCGCGAGTACTACGGCGAAGGCGATGCTCGCTAGTCTTTCGGATTGACAGGACGGACCCCGACGTTTTACAAAAGGGACGGGAAAATTAGAAAAATAGAATATTCTTAATATCGCCGGGACCATTACTGGGGAATTAAATGTTCACGAGCAATCCCTTCGCCGAGCTGTCAGCGTCGATCGCGCCGTCCGTCATGCAGGCCTACATCGTCCTCATGGCGATCCTGGTCGCCGCAGGCACGATTTACGACGTACTGCACAAGAAGAGTGCCAGGTACTTCAGCGCCAGCATGAAAAAGTCCCGCGAGAGCGGCACGAAAGTCGGCGGCGCAGACATGCTGTCGATGGCCGTCAAAACCGCCGTCGTCGACGTGGCCCTGTCGGGTGAATTCTGTAACCAGAAACGGCGTATCGCGCACTTGCTCGGCATGTACGGCTTCGTCTTCTTCGCCGTGGCAACCGTGACGATGGTGTTCGGCTACGCGGCGGGCGACGTCGCGACGCCCGCGATCTGGCCACGGCTCTGGTGGCTCGGCGCGGCCATGATCTGTGCCGGCGGATACTGGTTCTGGTTTTTTATTCGCGCAGATGTTTCGGCCGAGGGCGGCTCACCGTTCCGGCTCATGAAGGCGGACCTGTTTATTCTGTCATTGCTGGGTAGCGCGACGTTTGCCATGGTATGGGCCTTTCTGCAGGCAAGAGGCCACGGCTGGACGATGATCGCCTTCTGGCTGCACGTCCTTTTCACCACGGTCCTGTTCGGCTCCGTGCCCTGGTCCAAGTTCGCACACATGTTTTTCAAGCCCGCTGCGGCATTCGAGAAACGACTGTCCGAAGCCAACGGCACGCGCTCGAATCTGCCGGCGCCTGCTGACGAGCCCGTCAAGTTCAGCAAGATCAGCCACACGACGCGCAATTACTGAGAGGGACGGAACACATGCCTACATTCGTATATATGACTCGTTGCGACGGCTGTGGCCACTGCGTCGATATCTGTCCGTCCGACATCATGCACATCGATCCGACCTATCGGCGTGCGGTCAACATCGAACCCAACATGTGCTGGGAGTGTTACTCCTGCGTCAAGGCCTGTCCTCAGAACGCGATCGACGCACGCGGCTACGCCGATTTCGCGCCGCTCGGCCACAGCGTGCGTGCGCTGCGCGAACCCGAGAAGGGCACGATCTCCTGGAAGGTCAAGTTTCGCAACGGCCACGAGAAAGACTTCGTTTCGCCAATTCGCACGACCGACTGGGGAACGATTCCCTCGCCGGCGGAATTGCCGCCGCCGACCGAAGAGGATTTCAAGAGCCAGGTGCTTGCCCACGAACCGGACGCTTTGAATATCGAGGGCGGTTTGCCCGCATTGTCTCCTGACCAACTCAAGAAGGGAGTGGTCTAATGGGCCTGTTTTCACGTAGAAAAACCAAGTTCGTCGATTCCGACGTGCTCGTCATCGGCGGTGGCATGGCCGGTTGCGGCGCGACCTACGAAGCGCGCCACTGGGGCCGGGATCTCAAGATCGTCTGTGTCGAAAAGGCCAACATCGAGCGCTCGGGTGCCGTCGCCCAGGGCCTGTACGCCATCAATTGCTACATGG
>JBFGYM010000035.1:0-15994 GCA_041587435.1 Woeseiaceae bacterium | reverse complement strand
GGCGACCTTCAGTCGACGTCGCGGACGACTGTTCCGCCTGGCCGGGCACGAGGACCTGCGCCACCTGCTCAAGCACAAGCGCAGTTACCGCGCCGACCTGTTGACAGGCCGCGAGCGCGACATCCTCGCCCGCCCGTCGCTGCCGTCGCGGCTTTTCATGGGCACGGTCAAGCCCGTCTACCTGTTCGTTACGCGCCGGATTCTCGGCTGGCGCGACCGTGAGGGCGCCCAGGATCGCGGCGCGCAGGGATGATGCCGGGCGCGCCGAATCCGGTATACTCGCGCAGCATTTCCCGCCCCCCGGAAGAGGATCCCGAGTGGATTATTGCCACCCGCACAACCTGGTCGATCCCGCAACGGCGGGCCGCCACAGAAAGTTCGGCATTCGCGTGACGCTGCCGCCCGGCGACACGATGCGCAACGTCCTCGGCGACGACTGGGAGCGCACGCACTGGTATGCCACCGAGGCGGAACGCGACGCCGCGTTCGCGGCCATGGCCGCGCGCCACGGTTACTACCGCAAGACGGACACCCCCACCCAAGTCCTCGAGAAGATCAGCCGCTAGCGAGGCGGCGCTCCGACGAACAGGTAGAAGTTCGACCGGCCGTGTTCCGCAAAGCCGGCGGCGATATAGACCGGGCCGATGAACGTGTCGAACCCGGCAAACAGGCTGCCGTTCATGCGTAACGAGTCGAAATCCATGTCCGAACGCGCCTGCCAGACATTGCCCGCCTCTGCCGACGCGCCGAGATAGATCGGGGTATCCAGAAAACCGGTCGACTTGCCGACACGCCGATAGACGACGAGCTTGGCGAGCCCCGCATGCGGCCCGGCGATCGCCCCGCGCTCGAGCCCGGACAGCCGCAGGAAGCCGCCGAGCGGGAAGAAGTCCTGCACCGCGCCGTCCGACTCGAGCGTCGTCGCGTAGCCGAGACCGAGCTGCAGGCTGGTCTTGCCGCGGCTCCAGGTCTTCGTGACCTCGCCCTGGATCGTGTCGTACTGGGAGTCTGCGCCGAAGCCCGGGCGCGACAGCGTCCAGCGCAGGTCGCTGCGCACGCCGCTGCGCGGAAAACGCGAATTGTCCAGCGTGTCGAAGCGCAGCCGGGCAAAGGCGCCGCCCGTCTGGAAGTCGATGTTCGGCAGTCCCGGGTCGCCGACCTTGACGCGCGCTTCGCCGAGGCCGCGGAACAGGCCGACGCGGAATTCGCCGATGCGTCCGAGCTCGCGGCCGAAATCGAGACCCGCCTCGGCCTCGGACAGCCGCAGCCGGGCGATCGATGAGTCCAGCGCGAACGCCCTGACGTTGCGCTGCCCGATTTCGACGCGCGGCGCGACAAACCAGCGTGAGTCGAAACTCAACGGCTGGTAGAACTCGCTGAAGAGCTGCGGGTCCGTGCCCAGCTTTACGTCGGTACGCCACTCGGCGCCGAGGCGATTGATGCCCGCGCGCGTCAGGCGCCCCTGCAGGTTGACCGCCGTCGATCCCTCGAAGTCATCTTCGAGCGACACACCGAGCTGCAGGAAATTCGGTCCCCAGCTCTTGGTACGTGCCCGGTACTCGACGCCGGTGCCGGAGGCGTCCTCGACGAGCCGATAACTGACCTGCTCGTAGAGCTGCAGCCCGTACAGCCGGTCCGCGTTGTGCGCCAGCACGGCGTGGTCGATCGGGTCGCCCGCTTTGACATCGAGCCTCGACTCGAGGACCGCCGGTGCGAGTTCACCGTCATGCTCGACGCGCACGAAAGCCAGCCTGGACGCCGGGAGCGTCGGCCGCGTGCGACGCGCAACATGGTCCTCCCACGCCGCCTGGTCGAGTCCGAGGGCGGCGAGCTTGGCAGACTGTGCCCGCGTGGCAGCCACACCCGGCGCGATCGTCCGCACGATCTCCCCGAAGTTGGTCGATGCGAAGACGCCGAGATCGGGGCGAATGAGGACGTCGTCGTCGTCGAGCCGATCGATCTGCCGCAGGGTCTCCTTGCGAATCAGGATCGTCAGCATCTGCTCGGAAATCGTCAGCGCCGATCCGAGTTCGTCGAGCGTGTAGAGCGGAAACTCCACGTCGACGGCGATGATGACGTCGACACCCATCTGCTGCATTACGTCGACCGGCAGGTTGCCGACGATGCCGCCGTCGACCAGCATCCGGCCGTCGATGCGAACCGGCGCAAACACGCCGGGCACCGACATGCTTGCACGGATGGCGGCGGCAAGATCACCGCTGCCCATGACCCAGGGCTCGCCGCGCTCGATGTCGGAGGCGATCGCCCGGAACGGGATCGGCAGCCGGTCGAAATCGTCGATGTGCGACACGTCCAGCGTCAAGTCCCGCAACAAGAGGTCCAGCTTGTGGCCCTGTATGACACCCGCGGGCAGCACGAGCTCCGTGCCGCGTACACCGAGTTCGAAGTCGATCGGCACCTGGCTCTCGTCCTGCTTGCGCCGAAAACTCAGGTCCTCGCGCTGCGGCTTGTCGGACAATGCGGCGGCCCAGTCGAGCGAGCCGACGAGTTCCTCGAGTTCGTCGGCACTCATGCCGGTCGCGTACAGCCCGCCGACAATCGCGCCCATGCTCGTCCCGGCAATGGCGTCGACGGGAATGCGCAGGCGCTCGAGTTCCTTGAGCACGCCGATATGGGCCGCGCCGCGAGCGCCGCCGCCGCCGAGCACGAGGCCGACGCGCGGCCGCTCGACGACCGCTTCGCCGGCCGGCGCCGCGGGCTCCTCGGCGCCGGCCATTGCGGCTGCGAGTAGCAACGCCACGGCTGGCAATCGCGAGCAATCGAAGGGGTTCTTCATGGGAGTCACCTGATGCGCAGCGACTCGGCGTAGTCAACGAGGCCTTCGAGCTGCTGCTGTTTTTCCCCGGCGTTCCAGCCCGCTTCCGCCGCGGCGATCGCCGCGATGTCGTCATACAGCGGGCGCGCCTGGTCGGCATCGAAGCCGATCATCATGCGCCGGAACACGATATCTGACAACGTGCGCGCGAATTCCTCACGCAGCGCGAAGACGACTTCGGCCGCGAGCATGCGCCCGTCGGCATCGAGCGTGCGAGCCAGTGCCGACGACGCTTCACACAAAGCACAAATCTGCGCGGCGCGACCGCCGTAAATGTCGAGCATCCGGTCGACACCCGCATCGGACAGCACTCCGAGCGCGATCAGCGCGTCGCGCGCTTTCGGAATACCCCACTTGCCCGGCAGGTCGGTATCGCGGGTGCGACACGGCGGCAGCTTGAGGTGCTGCAGCCGCGCGAGCTTGTCGACCGTCTGTTCGGCGAGACTGCGGTAGGTCGTGAGCTTGCCTCCGACGATCGAGATCAGGCCGGTCGCCACGTCCTTGTTCACCTTGATGATGTGGCGCCGCGTGATGGCCGACTCGGGCCCTTCCTCCTTGACCGGCAGGGGCCGGACGCCGGCATACGCGTAGTGAATGTCTGCGCGTGTCAACGACGCGGTCGGGAAGACGCGGTTGGTTTCGTCGAGCAGGTAGTCGACCTCCGCATCGCTCGCGCGAATGCGATCGAGGTCTTCGTCGTAACGAATGTCCGTCGTGCCGATGAGGTACTGGCCGTTCCAGGGGATGATGAAGAACGGGCGTCCGTCGGCGGCGGCTTCGACGTAGAATGCGTCGCGCGGCGCGCCGTCGAACTCGCCGACAATGATGTGGCTGCCTTTCGTCCCGCCGATCAGCCGCTTCGTCGGGGCGGGGGCGACGTCGAGGACCCGGTCGACCCAGGGACCCGCGGCATTGACCACGGCCCCGACCTCGACGCGCTCCTCGCCGCCGTCCGCGTTCTCGAACACGACCGCACTCACCGCGCCGCCCTGCGCCTCGATACGCGTGACCTCGCAATACGTGCGTATCTCGGCGCCGGCCGCCCTCGCGGCCAGCAGGTTCTCGAGCACGAGGCGCTCCGCAAAGGCCACCTGCGCGTCGTAATAGCGGGCCGCCGCGCGCAATCCCTCGGCGGCGAGGCCCGGTTCCGCCGCGAGAATCGCCTCCCGACCCAGCATCTTGTGGTTCGGCACCGTCTTGCCCAGCGACAGGAGATCGTAGGCCATCATACCCATGCGAATCAGGAGGGGACCGCGCCGCGCGCCCTCGTAGATCGGGATGCAGATGCGCAGCGGTTCGACGAGGTGCGGTGCCGTCAGTCGCAGGTAACGACGCTCGTGCAGCGACTCGTAGACGAGCGGAATCTCGCCGTACTCGAGGTACCGCAGCCCGCCGTGGATGAGGCGGCTCGAAATCGCCGAGCAGCCGCTGCACATGTCGTTCTTGTCGAGGACGATGACGCGCAGGCCGCGCAGCGCGGCATCGCGCGCGATGCCGGCGCCGTTGATGCCGGCGCCGATCACGGCGATGTCGAAACGTGGCTTGTCGGTCACGCTCAGGGCCTCACCTGGCCGCTGCCGCGCACGACGTACTTGTAGCTCGTGAGCTGTTCCGCACCCACCGGGCCGCGCGCGTGAATGCGGCCCGTCGCGATACCGATCTCGGCCCCCATGCCGAATTCGCCGCCGTCGGCGAACTGCGTCGACGCATTTTGCAGCACAATCGACGAATCCACGTCGCGGAGAAATCGTTCGGCCGCGTCGTCGTCGCGCGTGATGATGCTCTCGGTGTGCCCGGATCCGTACTGGCGAATGTGCGCAACGGCCGCGTCGAGATCGTCCACGACGCGGATCGAGATCACGGCGTCGAGGTACTCGGTGGACCAGTCGCTCTCGCTGGCCGCGACCGCTTCGGGCACGAGTCTGCAGACGGTGTCGTCGCCGCGAATCTCGCAACCGGCGTCGAGCAACGCCTTGCAGACGCCCGGCAGCAGCGCCTTCGCGGCGGCCCGGTCGACGAGCACGGTCTCGCAGGCACCGCAGATGCCGGTGCGGCGCATCTTGGCGTTGAGCACCACGTCGCGAGCCATGCCCGGGTCGGCCGCGACGTGCAGGTACACGTGGCAAATGCCCTCGAGGTGGCCGATCACGGGCACGCGGGCCTCGTCCTGGACGCGCTTGATCAGGTTTCTGCCGCCCCGCGGCACGACGACGTCGACCCACTCGGCCATTGACGCCAACAGGAAACCGACGGCCGCGCGGTCCGTCGTCGGCACCATCTGCACTGCCGCCGGCGGCAGGCCCGCCGACTCGATACCCCGGTGCAGGCACTGGTGGATCGCCGTGCTCGAATGAAAGCTTTCCGAACCGCCGCGCAGGATCACGGCGTTCCCCGACTTGAGGCACAGCGCCGCCGCATCCGCCGTCACGTTAGGGCGGCTCTCGTAGATGATGCCGATGACGCCGAGCGGCACCGCAACGCGCTGGATCCGCAGCCCGTTGGGGCGCTCCCACTCGTCGAGAACCCGCCCGAGGGGATTGGGCAAGTCGACGATCGTCTCGAGGCCCGACGCCATGGCCTCGATGCGATGCTCGTCGAGCATCAGGCGGTCGAGCATCGCCGCACTCAATCCGCGTTCGGCAGCCGCGCGCATGTCCCGCGCGTTGGCCGCAGCGATAGCGGCCGCATCGTCCCGGATGCAGGCCGCCGCCGCCGCCAGCGCCGCATTACGTTGCTCGCCGGAGGTCGTCGCCAGCGTCGCCGCCGCCGCGCGCGCCGCGCGACCGAGGTCCGTCATCGTCGCCACAATGTCCACGCTATTCCTATCCTCTGTCACGGTCGAACAGCACCAGGTCGTCGCGGTGCACCATGACGGCGCGGCCGCGATAGCCCAGTCTTCCCTCAATCTGTTCCGACTGGCAACCGCGGAGTCGGTTCGCCTCGTCGTCGGAGTACTCCGCCAGCCCGCGGCCGAGTTCGCTCCCGTCGGGACCGCTGATGCTGACGACGTCGCCGCGGCGGAAGTTGCCGCTCACACCCACCACGCCGACGGGCAGCAGGCTCTTGCCGTTTCTGAGCGCGGCGACCGCGCCGTCGTCGACGGCCAGCTCCCCGCGCACTTCCAGTGCACCGACCAGCCACTGCTTGCGCGCCGCGGCCGGCGTGCCCTCGGCGCGAAACACCGTGCACCGCGCGCCGCTCGACAGCGCCTGCAGCGGGTGGTCGATCGCGCCGCTCGCGATGATCGTCGAGCACCCGGCGTGCGTCGCGATACGTGCAGCCTGGACCTTCGTCGCCATGCCGCCGCTGCCGACGTCGGAGCGCGTTTCCCCCGCCATGGCCTGCATCCTGGTCGTGATCTTCGCGACCTCCGGAATGTGCTCGGCCTGCGGATCCTTGCCCGGGTCTGCCGTGTAGAAACCGTCGATGTCGGACAGCAGGACCAGCGCGTCGGCCATGACGAGTTGCGCCACGCGCGCAGCGAGCCGGTCGTTGTCGCCGTAGCGGATTTCCTCGGTTGCCACGGTGTCGTTCTCATTGATGATCGGCACGACCGACCGCTCGAGAAGCCGTGCCAGGGTGCCGCGTGCGTTCAGGAAGCGGCGACGGTTTTCCGTGTCCTCCGGCGTCAGCAACACCTGCGCCGCAACGATCCCGTGCGTACCGAGTATTTCCTGGTAGGCGTGCACGAGCTGCACCTGCCCGGCGGCAGCCGCGGCCTGGAGGTCCTCGAGGCGGGCCCTGCGCTTGTTGATGCCGAGCACCGAGCTGCCGATGGCGATCGCGCCCGACGACACGATCAACACTTGGTTGCCTTCCCGGTGCAGCGCTGCGATATCGTGGGCGAGCGTTTCGAGCCAGTGACGGTCGAGCCGGCCGGCGCCGTCGACGAGCAATGACGAACCGACTTTCACGACGAGACGCCGGTAATCGCTTAACGCCATGTTGGCCACGATCAGCCGACGAGCAAGTGTTGCCGGTCGAACGACGTCAGCGTAACTTCACCTTTGGACACGGCAACCGTGCCGCTACGGGCCACCGCGGAGATCTCGCCGACCTCGGCCGTCGCGTTCACGAACGCGTCGACTTCGGCAACGCTGCCCGTGAGCTGCATCGTGCAGCTGTTCGCCTCTTCGTCGAGCATCTCGGCGCCGAATTGCTTCGCGACGCTCAGGGCCTTCGCCAACCCGCCCGTACCGAGCTTGACCTTGACGATGGCCAGTTCGCGCTCGAAGTGCTCGCCGAGCGTCATGTCGTGAATGTTGACGACGTCGACGAGCTTGGCGAGCTGGGCATTCAGTTGTGCGATCGCGGCATCCGATCCGGACACCACCAGCGTGACGCGCGAGACACGAGGATCGTATGTCGGCGCCACGTTGAGCGTCTCGATGTTGTAACCGCGGGTCGAGAACATGCCGGTCAGGCGCGTCAGCGCGCCGACCTCGTTCTGCAGCAGGACTGAGATTGCGTGTCGCATGATGAATTACAAATGAAACCAGTTAGGGGCGCAGGAACGCGTATGGTGGCGCGCCTCATGGAGTATTGCAATGCACCCGGAATTAGTAAACACTCGAAAAAAATCCGTAACTTATCGCTTGAAACGCTCGCCATGACCGACCAGGCCGCCAAGCCGGGGATCACGCACCATCCGCTCGCCGGCAAAACGCTCTCCGGTGCAGACACCGTCGTGCAGGTCCTCGCGGACGAAGGGGTCGACACCATCTTCGGTTACTCGGGCGGTGCCATCCTGCCAATCTACGACGCCGTCTTCCGCTACAACGACCATCGCGTCCGACCGGGCGCGAGACCGGAAATGCAACTCGTCGTGCCCGCGAACGAACAGGGCGCCGGATTCATGGCCGCGGGCTACGCGCGGGCCAGCGGCAAGGTCGGTGTCGTCATGGTCACCTCGGGACCCGGGGCGACCAACACGGTCACGCCGGTGCGCGACAGCATGGCCGACTCCGTGCCGCTGGTCGTCATCTGCGGCCAGGTCCCGACAGCGGCCATCGGAACCGACGCGTTCCAGGAAGCGCCCGTGTCCGCGATCATGGGCGCAGTCGCGAAACACGTCTTCCTCGTCACCGACCCCGAGGCCCTCGAGGACACCGTGCGCAGCGCCTTCGAACTCGCACGCACGGGTCGTCCCGGACCGGTGGTCGTCGACATCCCGAAAGACGTCCAGAACTGGAGCGGGCCGTTCCGCGGGGCCGGCACCCTGCCCCTGCACGGCTACCGCCGGCGCCTCGCAAAGGTCGAGGAAAACAAGCTCACCGATGGCGCCTGCGAACGCTTTTTCACGCTGCTGTCCGAATCCGAGCGGCCGTTGATCTACGCGGGCGGCGGGGTCATCAATGCCAACGCCACCAAGGCCATGCGCCGCCTTGCGAGCGAGTACGGCATCCCGGTCACGACGACGCTGATGGCACTGGGCGCCAGCGACACCAAGCATCCGCTTGCCCTGCACATGCTCGGCATGCACGGTATCGCGTCGGCCAACTACGCGGTCGAAGACTGCGATTTCCTGATCGCCATCGGCGCGCGCTTCGACGACCGCGTGGCCGGCAACCCGGGGCAGTTTGCGCCGCGCGCGAAGAACATTGCCCATTTCGACGTCGACTTTGCCGAGATCGGCAAGGTCAAGCGCGTCAACTGGCATCACGTCGGCATGCTCGAGCGCGACCTGACCGACTTGCTCGCCTACGGCCGCCGCATCGGCTTCGGCAAGGACTATTCGACGTGGCACGCCGAGATCGCGCATCTCAAAAAAGAGTACTGCCTCAACTACGACCGCGAGTCCGAACTGATTCAGCCGTACGCCGTGATCGAGGAAATCAACAAGCACACCAAGGGCAACGCGATCATTTCGACCGGCGTCGGCCAGCACCAGATGTGGGCCGCTCAATATTTCGATTTCAGCGAACCGCGGCTGTGGCTGACGTCGGGCAGCATGGGCACGATGGGCTTCGGCCTGCCGGCGGCGATCGGGGCGCAGTTCGCCCGCCCGGATCGCACCGTCATCGACATCGACGGCGACGGCAGCATTCGCATGAACATCGGCGAACTCGAGACCGCGACGACCTACGAGACGCCGATCAAGGTCATCGTGCTCAACAATTTCGGCGACGGCATGGTCCGGCAATGGCAGCACCTGTACTTCGAAGGCCGCATGTCGGGAAGCGACAAGTCGCTGCACAGCAAGGATTTCGTCAAAGCCGCCGAGGCGGACGGCTTCAAATTCGCGAAACGTCTCGAAAAGAAAGCGGACCTGGCTCGCCTGGTGCGCGAATTCATCGAGTTTGACGGTCCCGCGTTTCTGGAGGTCATCATCGATCGCAATGCGGGCGTCTACCCGATGGTCGGCCCGGGCCTCAGTTACGACAACATGATCACGGGCGAGTGGATCAGGAACCGCGAAAAACCGGCGCACGACACGCTCGACCCGAGCGAGATGTTCTAGCGGACGGCGCGACATGTCGACGCTGACCGGCGCGAGCACCAGGACGATCACGGGCTACCTCGTGACGATGCTCGACTACCCGCGCTGGCTGATCGGTCGCAACGTCGATTTCACCCACTGTCACCTGCGAGGCGAGTACGACGCGGGCGACGCGGTCTGCGTGCAGTGCCGCTTCGGCGACGCGTGCCGCTGGCTGGCCCGGAATCGCGACGAACCGTCGCTGCGAACGCCGTTACCCGACCTGGTCGCCGCCTTGCAGGCGGCGGCGGACTATGTGCGCCGCGACGTGGCCGCCGATGCGCGGCACGACCGGCATTGCGATTGCGACACCTGCGAGTGGCTGCGCGAGGCCAGCGGCTTCCTGCGCACTCACCGCCACAAGACATAATGAGGCCCTGCTTTTGTGAGCGCGGTCACGGCGACCTTGCCGACAGCGGGTACACTGGCTCGATGGAATTCTACGGGCTTTCGGGAGTGACGATATGAACTGGGCACGGTTGAGCGTTCTGGGTGCAAGTCTGGCGATCGCCGCGTGTGGCGGCGGTGGCGACGCTTTCGGCGGCGGCTCACAACCCTCCGCGTCGTTCAAGATCGACAGCAGCAACGCGGTGGCGACGTCGCGCACTTCCTACAACGCCGCGGTCGACAGCAGCGACATGGCCGGCATCGGCGGCGCGGCCGGATTCTCGGCCGGCGCGCCGGGCGGTTTCCAGGCTGCAGCCTACGCCCGCAGCGCCAGCGGCCGGATTCTCGACGTGATCAGCTACGTGCCGTTCGGGCCCGACGTGTTTCCCTGCGCGGTCGGTCAGGGCACGGTCACCTTGTCCGGCGATATCGCCGTTCCCGGCACGCTGACGCCGGGCGACAGCTTCCGCATCGAATACGATTTCTGTGACGAGGGCGCCGGCGAGGTCATCGACGGCCTCATCGACCTGACCGTAACCGATTTCTCGGGCGACCTTCTCAGCCAGATGTACCTGTTGGCCATGGACGCCGTCATCACCGACCTGCAGGTTGCAACAGCCGCCGATTCGGTGACCGGCAACGGGGATGCAACGGTCACGCTGGACACGCTGCAGGCGCCGTTCGTCGAAGCCGGCGTCGCGGGAACGAGCCTGAGACTGGACGCCAACGCGAGTTCCGAGACACTCAGTAACTACACGTCCCGCCAGACCTTCGATGGCAACCAGGTGCCGGCCGAGTACACGCTGGCCGCGTCCGGCACGCTGAACAGCACGCAACTTCCGGGCAATGTCGCTTACGGCACGGGCCCCGCGTTTGTCGGGCTCGGCGCGAACTACCCGCACAGCGGCGTGCTCGTCGTGCAGGGCGACGCTTCGTCCGTGCGTCTCGTCGCGGTCGACAACCAGAACGTCCGCATCGAGATCGACACGAACGGCGACGGTACCGTCGACGAGACGATCGAGATGACCTGGGACGAACTCGTCAACGCCACGACCTGACGATCGCCCGGCAAATCGGCCGCAGCGCGGTCCCGGCGGTGCTGTCCCGTGCCTGCTGAATACTCCCGGATCGGGATTCCACGGCTGTTTCGCTGTATTATGTGAACTGGCTCAAGGACTTGCCGCCGATATTTCGCCACATTGTCTGCCAGGTACCCGACATCCATGCGCACCATGCTGACGACGCCGCGACGCGACAACCTGAACAGGATCGTGATCCTCAACCCCAAGGGGGGTTGCGGCAAGTCGACGCTGGTGACGAACCTGGCCGCTTGCTACGCCCAGCGCGGACCGACGCCGGCCGTCATGGATTACGACCCGCAAAGCTCGACCATGGCCTGGCTCGACCGCCGGCCGGCCGATCTGCCCGTGATTCACGGCATCGCGGCCTACAAGAAGACGATGCAGGCCACGCGCAGCTGGCAGCTGCGCGTGCCGACCGAGACCGTCAACCTGCTCGTGGATTCGCCCGCGAGCATCAGTCACGACGACCTGCGCGAACTGACGCGTGACTCGACGAGCATTCTCGTGCCCGTGCTGCCGTCGTCGATGGACATCCATGCCGCGTCGCGCTGCATCGCCGACCTGCTGCTGGTCGCCAAGGTCGACCGGCGCGACCGCAAGCTCGCCGTCGTGGCGAATCGCACGCGCAAGAACACGAAGAGCTTCGGCAAGCTGATGCGCTTCCTCGACTCCCTCGGCATTCCGATCATTGCCGTACTTCGCGACAGCCAGAACTTCGTGCATGCCGCCGAACAGGGCGTCGGTCTGTGCGAGATGCAGCCGTCGCGGGTCAGGACCGACATGGAACAGATGGAGAAGATCGTGGCCTGGCTCGACGGCTGGAAGGAGCGCCGCCGCGATGCGTCGTCGGCCACACCGGGCGGTGAGCGGCCACCCCTGCGACGCTCGATCCTCCGGCGCCCGCAATTCGGATCAGCCTGAACCCTCTTTCTGGATCTCCGCGAACAGGGCGCGGTCCACGTTGCCGCCGCTGATCACGACGATCGTCGTTTTGCCGGCTGTGTCGATCTTGCCGGCCAGCAGCGCGGCCAGCGCCGCGGCGCCCCCGGGTTCGACGACGACTTTCAGGTTGGCGAACGCGAAACGCATCGCGTGACGAACTTCGGCGTCACTGACGGTGAGCCCTTTTGCAAGCAGCCGCCGGTTGATCTCGAACGTGAGTTTTCCCGGCGAATGCGCCTGCAACGCATCGCAGATCGAGCGTGCGGACGCGTCGATGCTCTCGCGCCGGCCGGACTCGAGCGAGCGAGCGGTGTCGTCGAATTCCTGCGGCTCGACGGAATGCACGGCCACCTCCGGGAAGCGGCTGCGCAGCGCGATTGCGGTGCCCGCGACCAGCCCGCCGCCGCCGCAGCAAACCAGCACGACGTCGGGCACGACGCCGTCCTCGACGCACTGTTCCGCGATCTCGAGGCCGACCGTCCCCTGCCCCGCGATGATGTCGTTGTGATCGTAGGACGGCACGACCACCGCGCCGCGTTCGGAAGCGACGGCGCGCGCGATCGCTTCGCGGTCGCCCGTGTAGCGGTCGTAGGTAATGACTTCGCCGCCGAGCCGCCGCGTGTTGTCGAGCTTGGCGCGTGGCGCATCTTCGGGCATGACGATCGCCGCGTGGATACCGAGCATGGATCCGGCGGCGGCGACGCCCTGCGCGTGATTGCCCGACGAGAACGTCACGACGCCGCGAGACGCCTCCGCCGGCGTCAGCCGGCTCAGGAAATTGTAGGCCCCGCGGATCTTGAACGAGCCCGTCACCTGGAGGTTTTCCGGTTTGACCAGCCCGGTGCCGCCCGCCACCTCGTCCAGGAGCGCATTGCGGATCAGCGGCGTGCGTACCGCGACGCCTTCCAGGCGCTTCGCGGCGGACTCGATGTCGTCGATACCGATCAAGTGGCTGCCGCCACCAGCCGGTCGATCTTCGCCGCGCAAATGAAATCGTTGTCGGACAGGCCGCCGATCGCGTGTGTCGTATAGCTGACTGTGCAGCGTCCATAATGGACCGTCATCACGGGGTGATGATCTTCGGTGATCGCGATCCACGCGACGGCGTTTGCAAAACCCAGGGTATGGCCATAGTCCGGGAAACGAAATTCGCGCGAAATCGAAAGTCCGTCGTCGCCGAGCGCCCAGTCCTCGTGCAGGGCACCGAGCAGCTCGCGGCTCTGTTCGATCGTCAGCGGTTCGACGCCGCCCTCGCAGGGCTTGCAGTGCCGTCCGGCCAGGTTGTCGCTCATGTTGGGCACCTCCCGAGTGTTGGCACACACTAGCAACGAGGTTACGACGACACCAGCAAAAAAAGCCGGCCCCTTGCAGGGCCGGCCAGGCGGAGACTCCGAGGAGTCACAGGGATTCAGTTCGGGTTGGCTGCCAGCGACGGCGACGCGTCGATGAAGAGCTTGACACTGACGCGACGCTCGAGCGCGTAGCTGTCGGGCGAATCGTCCTGCGCGGCCGACTCGCCATGGGCCGTCAGGCTGATGCGGTCCGGGTGCACGCCGGCCGCGACGAACTGGTCGCGAATGAACTGCACGCGGCGTTCGGACAGCGCCTGGTTGTAAGCCTCGTCACCGCGCTCGTCGGCAAAGCCGTCGAGCTGGATGTGGACGTCACCCAGGCCGGCGAGGGTTGCCGCGAGCTGCGCGATACGGTCGCCGGTCGCCTCGGCGAGCACGGACTCGTCGGTACGGAACAGCAGGTCCATCTCGATGCCGGCCTGCATCAGGCTGACGAGCTCGGGCCGGGCGACGTTGCGCAGGCGTTCGATTTCGCTGCCGAGCGTGTCGACGTCGCTGCGGAGCCGCGTGACCGTCGCGTTCGAGCTGTCGACCGAGCCCTGCAGGCTGGCGATGCGCGTGTTCTTGCGGTGCATCGTGTCGCCGAGTTTCGCGCCGATCGCGGCGCCGACGATAAACCCGACCGGGCCGCCCGCGGCCGCGCCGATCAGCGCGCCCGAGCCGCCGCCGATCTTCTCCTGCTTGGACGGCGATGTGGCAGCGGCGGGCCCGGCGGACAGAACAGCCGCCGAGGCAATGATGGCAATGATGGTGTTACGCATGTCGATGATCTCCTGTTGGCGGCCTCGTGGCCGGCTTCGAGTTCATTACATGCCGGAATCGGGCGCCCGAAGCGGCGCCATCGTGCGCAGCTGCCGATCAATTGTGGCGAATGATGGCGCTGGCCCCGCTCTGCCGGTCCTTGCTTCGACAGGCAGATCACGGGCAACAGCGCCTGTTCAGATACCGATGTACTTCGAGTAGATGCCGCGGGCGACATCCGGCTCCTGCGTTCCCTTGATGATCGCGCGGCCGTTCGGAAACAGGGTGATTTCGTAAGGCTTGTTGCTGTCCGTCAGCCGGGCCCGCAGCATGAATTCGTTCGCCGTCACCGTCGCGTGGCGCTCCAGCCGCGCGCTGAGCGGCGCAAAATCGACCGCGGCGATTTCCTGCCGCGGCCGGAGCTGAACCGCATCACGGCCGCACAGCACGGCAGCGGCCGAGCCCGCCGTCCCGTCGAGGAATTCGAAACGGCCGTGTTGGCAGCACGGGCAGTCGGCGTTGTCCCGGGCGGCCGCCACGTCGAGCTGCAGGATCTCGTTTGTCCATACGTCGACGTGCAGCATTTTGCGGCTCACCCTGTCGAAGTTGCGGGTCAGTATCTTGAGGGCTTCGGTCACCTGGTAACCGGCGATGATCGTGATCAGCGACCCGAGCACGCCGGTCGTGTCGCAGGTCGCTGTCGTTCCGGGTGGCGGCGCCTCGGCAAACAGGCACCGGAAACACGGCGTCGAGTAATCCGGCCCGCTCGCGGATTTCCACGGCACCTCGCCGGCATGGTGCGGCAACACCGGGAACGTCATGCCGACCGATCCGACGGCACCACCGTACACGTACGGCACGCCTCGACTCACTGCGTAATCGTTGGCCAGGTAGCGGGTTTCGAGATTGTCGAGCCCGTCCACCAGCAGGTCCGCGCCGTCTGCGTAGCGGGCAATGTTCGTGTGGTCGATATTGTCGACCACGGCCGTGACGCGCACGCCCGAGTTGGTGGCGCCGATGCGGCGCTTCGCCGCCGCGGCCTTGGGCAGCCCCTCGGCGACATCCCGCTCATCGAACAGCAGCTGCCGCTGCAGGTTGGTCGCTTCGACGACGTCGCGGTCGACGATGACGAGATGAGCGACGCCGGCACGCGACAGCAGGTCGGCGGCGACGCTGCCGAGGGCGCCGCAGCCGAGGAGCAGCACGGTCGACTCGTGCAGGCGCCGCTGACCGGCCTCCCCGATGCCGCTCAGCAATACTTGCCGATGATAGCGATCGTCCGCCGGCGTCATGCGCGGCGCCATGGCAGGACGGCCATCATCCGCCTGCGGTGTTCCGCAGGATGCCGCTCAGCCCTTGTCCTTCTTGACACGGATGACGCCGCAGGCATCCCGGGAACCGCCCGCACAACCTTTCTTCAGATCGGCCTCTTCGTCGCAGTAGGTATCGGGGTTCGTGTGGATGATGAACGCGCTGCCGTCGTCGTCGAGGATACTGAGGCGACCCGGCGACAGGGTGATGCGACTCGTCGTGTGCTTCATCTTGCCCATCCCGTTGCGCACCTCGAGGTTGATCAGGTCGCCCATGTGGTAGGGATGGTTGACGTCGGCAGCCGGCACGTCGTCTCCGGCGCTGTCGGGCCGTGATTCGCCGAAAGGACCGGGATCATGATGCCCCTTGGCAGCCCCGCAGGGCTCGCAGGCGCCGACCTCGTGAATGTGCACGGCATGCTTGCCGTCCGCGAGTCCCTTCACCTGCATCTTCACGATCACTTCCTTGATGCCCTCGTCACTGGTCTTCTCGGTCAGTGTCGCGACACCGGAGATGTTCGTGTCCGTGCATCCCTTGATCTCGGCCGTGGCTTTCATCTCTTCCGCGGCAGCCGGCACGGACAGGCAGATCATGGCGGCCGCCGGCAACCAGGTTTTTCGTAAAGCACTCATATCAGGACCCCTCAGTCTTTGGCGCTCAACCCCCGATGTAGTACATCTCCATCTTGTGGATCTCGCGGCCGTCTTGGATCAGCCCGGCACGCTGTTCGCTGTACCGGTCACCGCGTCGCGTCCAGATCCGGCGAATGATGCCGGCCAGTTCTTCATCGCTGGCACCGGCCCGCATGGGCTCGCGCAGGTCCGTGCCGGACGTCGCGAACAGGCACGTAAACAGGCGGCCGTCG
>JBFGYM010000034.1:0-16130 GCA_041587435.1 Woeseiaceae bacterium | reverse complement strand
GAACCGATTTATCTTGGATAAATCGGTTCGACCCCAATGCGCATCGGCGATGCAATCGACGAGGGCCGCGACGTCGCGCATACCGAGGTTGAACCCCTGCGCCGAGACCGGGTGCAGCCCGTGGGCGGCGTTGCCGATCAGCACGCTGCGCGTCGCCGTGAGGCGTACGGCCTTGCTGAGCAGCAGCGGGTACGAGGCGCGCACGCCCACCCGCGAGAACCGCCCGAGCCGGTGTCCGAACTGCGCCTGAAGTTCGCTGATGAAAGCGTCGTCGTCGAGCGCCATGACCCGGTCCGCATCGCCCTCGGAGACGGTCCACACAAAAGCCGCCCGCCCGTCCGCAACGGGCAGGAGCGCGAGCGGGCCCTGCGAGGTGAAGCGCTCATAGGCCATGTTGTCGATGTTCTTTTCAGGCTGCAGGTTGCCAATCACGGCCCGTTGTTCGTAGTCGCTTTTCTGCGCGGCAATACCCAGCATCGAACGGACTTCGGAATGGGCGCCATCGGCCGCGACCAGCAAGGCGCTCGTCAACTCGCGCGTCTTGCCGCCGGTCTCGACCGTCACCCTCGCGACATCGGGCGCCGGTGCGGCGTCGACGATGCGCGCCGGGCACAGGAGGTCGATGCCCGGCGCCGCGTGCAACGAAGCCTGGAGGACGTCGCCGAGCACGCGGTTGATGACGACGTGGCCGAGCGCCTCGACACCCTGCTCATCAGCGTCGATGTGCGAAAACCCGAAGCGGCCCTGGTCGGAAACGTGGATGCTGCGAATCGGTGTCGACGCCGCGGCGATGTCCGGCCACAGGCCCATGGCTTCGAACATGCGCTGGGTACTGCGCGACAATGCGGTCGATCGATCATCGAAGCTGGGTTGGGCGGCGGCTTTTCGCGGTACGGCTTCGACGATCGCGACGCGCAGGCCGAGCGGCGCGAGCGCGAGCGCGAGGCTCGTGCCGATCATTCCGCCGCCGGCGATCACGATGTCGTATCGGTGTTCGCTCATGCGCTTTGCATCAATGCCTCGATGTCCTCCGGCGTCTTTTCCAGTCCCTTGCTGAGCACGTCGGGCCCTTTGCTCGTAACGGCCACATCGTCCTCGATGCGAATACCGATATTACGGAACTTCTTCGGCACGCCTCGCTTGTTCGGGAGGTAAAGACCCGGCTCGACCGTCGTCACCATGCCCGTCTCGAGCACACGCCATTCGTCGCCCACCTTGTAGTCGCCGACGTCATGCACGTCCATGCCGAGCCAGTGCCCCGTGCGATGCATGTAGAACGGCCGATAAGCACCATCGCGGATCAGTTTCGGCACCGTTCCATCCAGCAGGCCGAGCTTTTTCAGCCCCTTCGTAATGACGCGCACGGCCGCGTCGTGCGGGTCATTCCAGTGGTTGCCCCTCACCGTCTTTTCGATCGCGGCAAGCTGCGCCTCGAGGACGATCTCGTACACGGCGCGCTGCTCCGGACTGAAGCGGCCGTTGACCGGGAACGTGCGCGTGACGTCCGAGGCGTAATAATCGAGTTCGCAGCCGGCGTCGATCAGGAGCAGGTCTCCGTCTTTCAGCACGTCCGCGTTGTCGACGTAGTGCAGCGTGCAGGCGTTCGCGCCGCCCCCGACGATCGGGTTGTACGACGCCCAGGCGCCATTGCGCCGGAACTCGTGCCTGAATTCGGCCTCGATTTCGTACTCGTACAGGCCCGGCCGGGTGGCGCGCATCGCCCGGCGGTGCGCTGCCACGGCCACCTTGGCCGACTTGCGCATCGCGGAGATTTCGCTGCGGCTCTTGTAGAGGCGCATGTCGTGCAGAAGGTGGTCGAGCGCGACGAATTCCTGCGGCGTGTGCAGGCCACGCGACGTCCCCGAGCGTAGCGAGTTGACCCAGTCCGCGATGCGCGTATCGAAATCGGAATACATGCCCATCGTGTAGTACACGCGGCTGCAGCCCTCGATAAGGCCCGGCAGGATATCGTCGATGTCGTCGACCGGGAACGCGTCATCGGCCCCGTATTTCCCGACCGCACCTTGCTGGCCCGCGCGGCTGCCGTCCCACAGCTCCTTGTCACGGTCGCGTTCGCGGCAGAACAGCAGGTACTCGCCCTGCTCGCGCCCCGGCACCAGCACGGCGACCGCGTCGGGCTCGGCGAAGCCTGTCAGGTAGTAGAAGTCGCTGTCCTGGCGGAATCGATACCCGACATCGCGGCTGCGCATGCGCACGGGCGCAGCCGGCAGGATGGCAATGCCGCCCGCGCCAACCATGCGCATCAATTGCCTGCGCCGGCGTTCGAACTCGGTTTTTTTCATTACTCTTCTGCGTGCCGGATATCCGACAGTTCCTCGTAGGCCAGCTGGGCAGCGACCCGGACGTATTCAACGACCTCAGCATACGCTGCTTCATTGGTTTCATCATCGCTTTCCGCATCGACGGCAGCGCGAGTGATCTGCAGCATGTCGCGGATGATGTCGGAGAGGGGCTCCGCGGCGAGGCGCTTCTTCAACCGCGCGTCGTCCCCGGACGACACCAGACCGTGCAGGAAGCCCTCGCACCAGTGCGCCAGCGCCGCGGTACGCTGCTCGGCGTCGGCGTTGTCGGCGGGCAGCAGCGGCACGAACTCCGACAGGCGCTCCGACAGTTGCCAGAAGGTCGCCTGGTACAAGGCGTCGAGCAGGCGCTGGCATTCCTGCCGCAGCGCGTCGGCTTCGTTCGACCCTTCGAGCACCTGCAGCAGCCAGCCGGGGGCCGCGGGCACGCCCGCGACAGCGAGCCGCCCGGTCAACAGGCCGTGACTTTGCGCGGCGTCCCAGCTGGCGCCGCAACGCCGGAGCGCTGCATCGAGGTCGTCGAATGCGACTTTGTCGTCCATGCGTCGGCCAACCTTTCCAATTTCGCGAAACCCTACTATATTTGACGCTATGGCTGAGAACATCAATTCGACCTTCGAACACGAACTGAAGCGCCTCGAGAAGCGCGTCGACGCGCTCGTGCGCGTCTGCGATCAACTCCAGGACGAAAACCGCTCGCTGAAGCAGCGCCAGGACGTGCTGACGTCCGAGCGCGCCAGCCTGTTGCAGAAGAACGAGCAGGTTCGTGCGCGTGTCGAAGCGATGATCGGCCGGCTGAAAGCGATGGAGCAAGGCTCCTGATGCCGTCCGGCACGTAACCCATCAAGGCAGACGGAGAACGCCGAATGACCCAGCAGATGGCGCAGGTGAGCGTCCGCATCCTCGACAAGGAATACCAGGTGGCCTGCCCGCCCGAGGAGCGAACCGACCTGCTCGACTCCGCGGAAATCCTGAACACCAAGATGCGCGAGATTCGAGACTCCGGGCGCATCGTCGGCCTCGACCGCATAGCGGTCATGGCCGCGCTCAACATGGCCAACGACCTGATTCATGCCAAGGCGCGCGACCAGCAGCTCGAAGGCGACATCAGCGAACGCCTCAAATCGATTTCCGATCGTGTCGAAAGTGCGCTCAGCGGCACACAACCGCTCGACTTCTAGTAGCCGTTTAAGGCACGATATCCAGACTGGCGCTTCCTGCGGTGTTCGATGCCGACCTGGATACCTTTCGACCCTAAATCATTACCTCGGGGTCGTGTTCTGTCGGCCGCATTTGAGCAGGGCCGTTTCGACGGTAAGCCTGTTGCGGCCACGGCTGACCCCACCTGTTGCTCCGGTTCGAGAGCGACGGCTCGGTGACGGCACAGGCGGGAAGCGCCTCCTCTCCAGGGCGGCGTGAGCGTGCCTACTCCGATGCAACGACAACGACGCGAGGCGCTCGCTGCGCGCCGGGCGATGTCGCCGGACGAACGCGAGCAGGCATCGAGAGAAATCTGTAAACGCATCATCGCGTCACGGGAGTTCGGTGCGGCGACCACGGTCGGCTGCTTCCTGCCGATGCACGACGAAGTCGATACACGTGAAATCATCGAGCGGTCGTGGCGCGCAAACAAGCGCGTTTTCGTCCCGGTTTTGCGCGGCGGGGCCGAAATGCTGTTCTGCGCAATGCACCGCGACACCGAACTCGAGCGGGACAGTTTCGGCATCTGGGAACCGTCGCGGGGCGTGTTGTGCGACCCGCGCATGATTGATCTCGTCGTTACGCCGACCGTCGCGTTCGACGAAAACAACAACCGGATCGGGATGGGGAGCGCGTATTACGACCGTTGTTTTGCGTTCCTGCGCCATCGTCGTCACTGGATCCGGCCCAAGCTGATCGGCGTGGCGTTCCAATGCCAGAAAGTCGAGAAAATAACGCCAAATCCTTGGGATATACCGCTTTATCGGATCGTTACGGAAGACGGTTAGGCCGTTTTCTTGCCTGGCGAAAACGACGTTTCGTGACATCGTGGTGATTGAATGCCGACCGCGGCGGCGCCCGCGATCGGGTTTCGTTGTCGTTCTACAAGAGATATCGGTGGCGTCCCGAGGATGCGCTGACGAGCAACATGCCTGCCGACTGCACCGCGACGTGCACACGATCATCGAGACGACCGACTACGCCGAACAAATCGTGTCGATTTCTATCGTGTTTTTTTGCGACCTCGTACCCTCTTGACTTGCTGGATTTTTCAGGATTGTTGCGTATACTCAAGCGCGGGTACCCGACACGGAGAAAACTATGGCTACCAAAAAGAAGTCTCGTAAAAAAGCTTCGAAGCGCAAAGTCGCTAAGAGGCGCACGGTTGCACGCAAGAAACCAGCAAAGCGTGTAGCCAAGAAGAAGGTTGCTAAACGCAAGACCAAGAAGAAGGCTGCGAAGAAGAAAGCAACAAAGCGCAAGACCAAGAAGAAGGCTGCCAAGCGCAAGACCAAGAAGAAAGCAGCCAAGCGGAAAACCAAGAAGAAGGCTAAGAAAAAGGTAGCCAAGCGCAAGACCAAGAAGAAGGCGAAAAAGAAAGCCGCTAAACGGAAAACGAAGAAGAAGGCCAAACGCAAGGCGAAAAAGAAAGTAGCCAAGCGTAAGACCAAGAAGAAGGCATCGAAGAAGAAAGCTGCCAAGCGCAAGACCAAGAAGAAAGCAGCTAAGAAAAAGGCGACCAAGCGCAAGACGAAGAAGAAAGCGTCGAAGCGGAAAGCCAGCAAGAAAAAGGCGACCCGCAGAAGGAGACGGTAAGTCACCGTTGGCTTGGGAAGAGGCCTTCTTCCAAAGCAAGCAAGAGAGCCCGCCACTGGCGGGCTCTTTTCTTTTCCGGCAGTGCAATGTGTGCGTGGGCACACGTGCATTTCGTCCGGATTTCTCTATAGTACGCACCTATGGATGCCACCCGGAAAAAGCGCGCTGCGGCCAGGGCTGCGCTCGAGTTCATCGAACCCGGCATGACGCTGGGCGTCGGCACGGGCTCCACGGTCAACTGCCTCATCGAGATGCTCCCCGAGGTGCGCAAGCGCATCGATCGCGTGGTATCGAGTTCGAAGGCCTCGACCAAGCTGCTCGAGGAACAGGGATTCGAGGTCATGACGCTCAATGAAACCGGCGATTTCGACCTTTACATCGATGGTGCCGATGAGGCCAACAAGCGCCTGGAATTGATCAAGGGCGGCGGCGGCGCGCTGACGCGCGAGAAGGTATTGGCCGGGGCCGCGCGCCGGTTTGTCTGCATCATCGACGACAGCAAGCTCGTCGGCATGCTCGGAGCCTTTCCGCTGCCCCTCGAGGTACTGCCCATGGCCCAGGAGTTCGTCGCGCGCCGCATGGTCAGAATGCGCGGTCAGCCAGTCTGGCGTGAAGGCTTCGTTACCGACAACGGCAATCACATCCTGGACGTCCACGACCTCCAGATTGCAAACCCGATCGACATGGAAGCACGTATCAACCGCATCCCCGGGGTGGTCTGCGTTGGATTGTTTGCCCACAGGCCGGCGGACGTACTTCTGATTGCAGGCGATTCCGGTGTACGCGAGATGCGCACGTAATCGCATGACCCGGTTCTTCCTGGCCGTGGCGCTCGCCGGGCTCGTTGCGTGCGCCACCGAGACCGATCCGGCCGGAGACATCGCGTTCATCAATGCCAACGTGTACACGGTGGACGAGGCCCTGCCCGTCGCCAAGGCGGTTGTCATCCGGGGTGACTCGATCATCTATGTCGGCGACGCGCCGGGCGCACAGCGCCATATCGGTGCTCGCACGGAGATTCGCGACCTCGGAGGCAGGCTGGTGCTGCCCGGGTTCATCGACACGCACGTGCATCCCGTGTCCGGGGGCGCCTACGCGACGTCGCTGTCGCTGGACACGTGGGGAACGGTCGACGACTGGGTCGCGGCGATCGCGGCCTACGCCGACGCCAATGACGAAGCACCTTTGCTCTTCGGCTACGGTTTTCTCGCCACGACCTTCGGGCCTGCCGGACCGACGCGCCAACTGATCGACGCGGTCGTTGCCGACCGGCCGGTGCTGATCATGGATGAAGGCTTTCATGCCGCCTGGGCGAACACGGCTGCGCTCGAGGCCCTCAACATCACGCAGGACACGCCGGACCCGGTGCCGGGCTACAGCTATTACAAGCGCGACGAGAACGGCGACGCGACCGGGTACCTCCTCGAAGGCACGGCGTCGATGGCCATGGACGCGCTGAACGTGATCAACGAAGACGTCATCGTCGAGGGAACCGCTGTGGTCATCGACCTCATGAACCGGTACGGAGTGACGGCCGCCTTCGACGCCGGCATGATCGACGGCGGCGGCGTCGAGGACGCCAGGCGTATCCTCGACCGACTCGAGGCCTCCGGCGCGCTGACGGTCCGGCTGGTCGGTTCCTGGCGACCAGTCGGCCAGGAGCAATACGAGACGGCGGTCGACACGGCGGATCTCTGGCGACGGGAGCTACGCGGCGCGCGCTATCACTACAACACGCTGAAAATACCCAACGATGGCACCGTCGAAGGCCGCACGGCGGCGATGTTCGAAGACTACCAGGGCGAGCCGGGAAACGCCGGCAAGACCGTTTTTACCGAAGACCAGCTGACGCGCATGGTCGCCGACGCGGCGTCACGCGATATGGACGTGCACGTGCACGCTCTCGGCGAGCGCGCGGTCCATGAAACGCTGAATGCGATCGCAGCGGCGCGCGAAGCACAGCCCGACAGCGCAACGCGCTTCACGATCTGCCACCTGCAGGTCATCACGGACCAGGACATCGCGCGCTTCGGCGAACTCGACGTCATCGCGCAGAGCACGCCCCTGTGGGCGTCCTACGATACGCACGGCAAACAGTTCGTCAGCGAGGACCAGTTCCGGCGCTTCTGGCGATTCAGGAGCCTCGAGGCGGCCGGCGCAAGGCTGACCTTCGGCAGCGACTTCCCGGCCAGCGGCGCCGGCACGCTGGGACTGAACCCGCTCGTGCAGATCGAGATGGGACACACGCGGCAGGCGTACGGCGAACCGGCCAGCCCGATACAGCCCCGCAAATCCGAGCGCCTCGGCATTCCGGCGCTCGTTCGCGGATTCACTCTCGATGCCGCCTACCAGCTGCACATGGAAGACAGGATCGGCTCGATCACGGTGGGCAAGAAAGCGGACCTCGTCGTTCTGGACCGGGACATATTCAACGTCGATCCCTACGCTATCCACCAGACCAGGGTCGTCCTGACGTTGATGGACGGGGAAATCGTTCACGAGGCTGCCGACCCGGCGACGCCGTAAGTCGCGCCGGCCGCTGTCCGTCTATTCGGCTGCCCGCCGGAAATCGCTGTAGCGAATGCGCTCCGTTTCGTCGAAGCGGATCATCAGCATCGCCTTGCCCCGCACCTCGCTGTGCACGATAAGCGGCAGGACCGGACCGTCGGCAAACGCACGACCGAACTCGAGGCGGGTATCGAACACGTCGATTCGCACGCCCTTGCCCGGCTTGATCGTCTCACGGTTCTGCAGCCGGATCAGCGACACGTAATGCCCGTCCTTGAGGACGCGGAGGGTGCCGTCGACGAAGCGCATGAACTCGGCGTCCTCCTCCGTATCCGTGGCCGGGACGAAACCGAATTCCCAGTAGCGGTCGGTCTCTTCCCGCAGCACCAGCGTGCCTGCAGCCACCATGTCATTGATGCTCACCGAGCGACTGTCGTCGGACTCGCGCGCCTCGCGCCGGCGCGCCTTGCGCTCCTGGAATTGCCGCGTTTCCTTCTCGGTCGGCTCGCGCCCGTCGACCGACAGCAGCAACCATGCCTCCGCCTCGGGCCGGTTCGGGTCGAACCGTGCAATCGAGGTCCCCTCCCCGTTCTCGACCGTTTCGGTAAACGACCAGCCCTCCGGAAAACTGTCGTCGAGCGCGTCGAAGGCGCGGGCGACGAGCGCATCGTGGCTCTCGCCGCGGGCGAGCGCTGCGAGCAGCAGCAAGGAAATGAACAGGGCCGACCTCATGGGCGCATCATAGCGCCCTTGGCGCTGAGGAGAGAGATTGACTCGCATCGCCTCAGGGCGTCACGGGAGAGGGATTGTCGCTTCGCGACCGGGCTGGCAGCTGCGCTGCTGCGCCCGTCGAACAGAGGTCCTCATCTCCACCTCCCCGAACCAGGCAATAGAAAAGGGGCCCGGATGGGCCCCTTTTCTATTGCTGGCTGGGGGAGAGGGATTCGAACCCCCGTTGGCGGAGTCAGAGTCCGCAGTCCTACCACTAGACGATCCCCCAAGTTCAGGATCGTAAGCGCGATATCAGCGCTTCGAGTACTGCGTTGCGCGACGTGCCTTGCGCAGACCGACTTTCTTGCGCTCGACTTCGCGCGCGTCGCGCGTGACGAAGCCTGCCTTGCGTAAGGAAGGACGCAGTGCCTCGTCATATTGCATCAGGGCCCGCGTCAGGCCATGGCGAATCGCGCCCGCCTGGCCCGTCGTGCCGCCACCCGAGACGGTCACGTTGACGTCGAAACGGTCACCGAGCTGCGTCAGTTCGAGCGGCTGGCGAACGATCATCTGCGCCGTCTTGCGGCCGAAGAAGACATCCAGCGGTCGCTTGTTGACCGTGATGGCGCCGGCGCCCGGCTTCAGGAAAACGCGTGCCGTCGAGGTCTTGCGACGACCGGTTCCGTAGTACAACGTATCACTCATAAATCTCTACTCAGTCCAGGCGCGTCAGGCGTTGACGTCCAGCGGAATCGGCTGCTGGGCAGCGTGCTTGTGTTCGGGTCCGGCGAAGACGCGCAGTTTCGACAGCATCTGGCGGCCGAGGGGGCCGCGCGGCAGCATGCCCTTCACCGCTTGCTCCAGCACCCGCTCCGGGTGCGAATCGAGCAGCTTTTCGAGCGAGATCGACTTCAGGTTGCCGATGTAGCCCGTGTGGTGGTGGTACATCTTGTCCTGCCGCTTGTTGCCGGTCACGCGGATCTTCTCGGCGTTCACGACGACGATGTAGTCGCCCGTGTCGAGATGCGGCGTGAACGCAGGCTTGTGCTTGCCGCGCAGGCGACGCGCAATCTCGGTCGACAGGCGGCCGAGGGTCTTGCCCGTCGCGTCGACGACGTACCAGTCGCGGCGAATGTCTGCCGGCTTCGCAGAAAACGTCTTCATGATCTTATGGTTTCCAGTATTGGTCTTCCGTCCGGGCGCACAAAAGCGTCCGCCGGAACGGCGAAAGGCGCGAAATTCTACTGTAGCCCCTGCCCTAATGCAAACTATTCGGGGCGCGAATTCCAGGGCCCGCGCTAGAACGCGTATTCCAGCGAGAGAGCCGTGTAAGTGTCTGTTTTTTCTGTCAGCAGCGGCACATCGGTGTTGTGCTTGATGGTGTACGAGGCCACCAGCGCGAGATCGCCGAGCAGCCGCGCCTTGAGCGCCGTCACCGATTCGACGTAGGTGTTCTTGTCGCCGCTTTCGGCCGTCAGGTCCTGGCGGAACTCGGCCGTCTCGCTCAGGATCCACCTGTAGTCGAGGCCGGCGCGGAAAATCGTCTCCTCTTCCTTGACCCCGAGCTGCGTCTCGGATCGCCGCGCACCGGCGCCGAGTTCGGCGTTCAGCTTGTGCCGGTCGGCATCGATCAGGCGGCGCCCGTAACCGACGGTCTGCGAGAACTGCGTGTCGAAGCCGCCGAAACGGTCCTTGCGCCAGTTCAGCCGGCCGAACAGGAAGTCATGGTCGGTGAGGTTGCGCTCGCTCTTCCAGCCGGCATCGTAGGCTTCGGCCGTCGTTACGTCGTTCTCCGCCGCGTTGACCGCGGCCGCCTTGAAGGAGTGCGCCCATTTGCCGGTCTCGTAGCCGAGCTGGAATCCGGCATTCAGCGTCGAGGTCTCGGTGTTGCCCGACGTCGCCAGGAATCCCAGCGTGGTCTTGCCCGACCAGGCGCTCTCGGCCTCGTCCTGCGCCACGGATGAGAAAGGTACGGCCAGCGCCGCAACGATGAACAACGTTCGCAAGAACATGCGAATTCTCCTTGGGTAATGGTGGGTGCCGTCGCGAAAAGCCGCGGAGTATACCTTCGGACGACGCCGGTTCGCTATACTTCCGGCATGGAAGAACGACAGTTGACCCCGCTGGACCGGCTGCTCGCCAGCGCCAACAACGCGTTGCGCACGGTCGCGGCGCCTGCGGGCCGCACCGCGAGACCGAACCCGGCCGAACTCATCATCGAGACCGAACTGAGCGACCGCGAGAAACGTCACGCGGCCGGCCTGATGCGCGTCAACCATGCCGGCGAGGTCTGTGCGCAGGCGCTCTACCAGGGACATGCGTCGGTTGCCCGAGACAGAAACGTCGAGGCACAGATGCAGCGCGCGGCCGACGAGGAATTCGATCATCTCGCCTGGTGCGAGGAGCGCATCCAGGAACTCGGCGAAGACGTCAGCAAGCTCAGTCCGTTCTGGTACGCAGGCGCTTTCGCGATCGGCGCGATGAGCGGCATTCTCGGCGACAAGTGGAGCCTGGGCTTCATTGCCGAGACCGAGCGCCAGGTCTGCGCACACCTCGACAGCCATCTCGAGGGCCTGCCGCCGCAGGATGCGAGGAGCCGCGCGATCGTCGAGCAGATGCGCGACGAGGAGGAGGAACACGGCGACAATGCCGTCAAGGCCGGCGCCGCGGATCTGCCCGCACCCGTGAAGCGCCTGATGCAGATGACGGCCAGGGTCATGACGAGAACCGCGTACTGGGTCTAGCGCACGGCCAGCGCCGTGCCGCGACAAGACAGCGGCCTTTCGCCGCTGTCACGCCAATAAAAGTTTTCAGAACACGGACTTAGCTTGCCCTAGGCGGCGATCTGTATTAAAAGAGGATCGCTAATGGGCGAGGGACAATCGATGCAGACGACAGCGAAAAATCTGAGCGATGTACCGGCAATCAATCGCTTCCTGAGTTATTGCCGCGTACGCACGGTGCCGCAAAAGACCGTGATGATCCATGCCGGCGATCTGCCGGACGTTTTGTACTACATCGTCGACGGCTCGGTCGAGGTCATGATCGAGGACGAAGACGGCAACGAAATGGTGCTGGCTTACCTGAACAAGGGACAGTTTTTCGGTGAGATGGGCCTCTTCTACGAACAGCCGACCCGCAGCGCCTGGGTGCGGACACGCACCGAGTGCGAAATCGCCGAGATGACGTACCCGCGCTTTCGCCAGATCGCGAGCGAGAGCCCCGGCCTGGTGTTCGAGCTCGCCACGCAGCTCGCTACGCGCCTCGACCGCACCAACCGCAAGCTCGGAGATCTCGCCTTCGTCGACGTTACGGGGCGCGTCGCCCACGCCATCATGGATCTCTGCAACGAGCCGGACGCAATGACGCACCCGGACGGCATGCAGATCAAGGTCAGCCGCCAGGAATTGAGCCGCCTCGTCGGCTGCTCGCGCGAAATGGCAGGGCGTGTTCTCAAGGTTCTCGAGGAACAGGGCCTCGTATCGGCCAGCGGCAAGACGATCGTCGTCTACGGCGCCCGGCCCAACCGCAAACTCTGAAAAATGGGGTGACAGTCACCCTATTTATTGATTTCCGCCCTCATCGCCGCGATCGTGGCCGCATAGTCGTCGCTGCCGAAGATCGCCGAACCCGCCACGAACGTGTCGGCCCCGGCCGCTGCGATCTCGCCGATGTTGTCCACCTTGACGCCGCCGTCGATCTCGAGGCGAATCTCCAGGCCGCTGGCGTCGATCAGGCGGCGCGCCTGACGCAGCTTGTCGAGGGCCGACGGGATGAACGTCTGCCCGCCGAATCCCGGGTTGACCGACATCAGCAGGATCATGTCCACCTTGTCCATGACGTAGTCGAGGCAATCGAGCGGCGTTGCCGGGTTGAACACGAGGCCCGACTTGCAGCCCTGTTCACGGATCAGCGCCAGCGTTCGATCGACATGCCGGCTGGCTTCCGGGTGGAACGTGATGTAGGACGCTCCTGCGCTGGCGAAATCGGGGATGATGCGATCGACCGGTTCGACCATCAGGTGCACGTCGATCGGCGCCTCGATGCCGTACTTGCGCAGCGCTTCGCAGATCATCGGCCCGATCGTCAGGTTCGGCACGAAGTGATTGTCCATGACGTCGAAATGGACGATGTCGGCGCCGGCGTCGAGCACGGCCCTGACGTCTTCGCCGAGGCGCGCAAAGTCGGCTGACAGAATCGAAGGTGCGATCAGGGGTTTCACGGCGGATCCTCTATGAGAAGTCTCTAATATACTCTACCTTATCGAGCGCCTGGCTTTCAGCATTTCGTAGGCGCCGCGAACCTCGCGCGTCCGTCGCTCGGCTTCCGCGACGACGTCCGCGCCGGGATTGCTGCCAGCGATCTTGTCCGGGTGGCTGCGGTTCATCAGTCGGCGATAGGCCTTCTTGATCTCGTCATTGCTCGCGTCCGGCTTCACGCCGAGTGTCTCGTAGGCGCGCCGGACCCGGGCCGCATCGGCATCGCCCGCCGGCGAGCGCTTGAATCCTTTTTGCGCCCGGATCATCGCCTCGAGTTGCGCCAGTTCGACACGCCCGATCCCCAGCTCGGAACAGACGGTCCATATCATCGCCCGTTCTTCCCGCCGCAGTGACGGCTTCGCCAGCACCACCTCGAGCAGCAGCCGCAGGAACAATGTGCGTTTCGCGGCGCTCCGGCCGCTGACGCGACGCACTTCGCGGACCGTTTGCACGAGCGGGAATCCGCGCTGCTTGCCGTCATCGAACCAGCCGATCGCGCGCCGCACCTGTGCCGGGCTCAATCCCAGGCGGTGCATGATCAGCCTCGCGGCACGGATCTCGTCCTCGGTGACCCGACCGTCCGACTTGGCGAGGTGCCCCATGCAACAGAACAACGCGCGGACAAACTCGTCGGACACGCGCGCGATCGATTCACCCTCGCGTTCGAACGCATGCATGCTTTTCCTGAATCCCCGGTAGAACTGCCAGGCAACCAGCAACACGACCAGCAGGACGAGAGTCTTTCCGAGGTACATATGGAGCTGCATCGTATCGCGACTTGCAGCCCATTCCCATCGCGGACCTTGCGAGCGCCGGGAGAAGCGGCGATCATCGTCTCATGAAATCCGCCGACGTCATCTTCGAATCCGCCATCCCCGAGCTGCCGTTGATCGGCCGCGGCAAGGTTCGCGACATCTACAGCGTTGACGATCAGCACCTGCTAATCGTAACGACCGATCGGCTGTCGGCCTTTGACGTCGTCATGCCCGACCCGGTGCCGGGCAAGGGCGAGGTGCTGACCAGGATCTCTCTGTTCTGGTTTCGCATGATGGCAGACATCATCGACAACCAGCTCACGGACCTGACCATTGCCGATGTCGTCAAGGACCCGGAACTGCAGGAGCAACTCGCGACACGTGCGCTGGTCGTCAAGCGGCTGAGGCCGTTGCCGATCGAGGCTGTCGTACGCGGCTACCTGATCGGCTCGGGCTGGAACGACTACCAGGAAACCGGCAAGGTCTGCGGCATCGATCTTCCCGCAGGCCTGCGCCAGGCGGAACGGCTGCCGCAAACCCTGTTTACGCCGGCTTACAAAGCCGAGGCCGGCCAGCATGACGAGAATATCGATTTCGACAAGGTCGTCGAACTCGTCGGCGCAAAGCTCGCGGCACGCGTTCGCGACGTCGCGATCGAAATCTATGAGCGCGCTGCCGCGTATGCCCGGCAGCGCGGCATCATCATCGCGGACACCAAGTTCGAATTCGGGCTCGACGAGCAGAATCGACTGTACCTGATCGATGAGGTTCTCACGCCGGACTCGTCGCGCTTCTGGCCGGCCGACCGGTACGAGGTCGGCACGAGCCCGCCGAGCTTCGACAAGCAGTTCGTCCGCGACTATCTCGAGACGCTCGACTGGGACAAGACGCCGCCCGGTCCCGAACTTCCGGCGGAGATCATCGAAAAGACCGGTGACAATTACCGTGAAGCACTGCACCGCATGACCGCCCCCTAGCCCGGGTACAATGTCCGCATGATCACCGGCCTGCAATCCAAGCTCGACAACTTCGTCTGGGGCACGTACCTGCACCAGTTCGGGCCTCTGGGCCGCTTCGTCTCGGGCGTTATTCGCAACCTGTATGCCGTCATTCGCGACATCGCGTCCGGACAGCTGACGCTGCGCTCCATGAGCCTCGTCTACACGACGCTGCTGTCAGTGGTGCCGTTGCTGGCATTCAGTTTTTCGGTCCTGAAAGGCCTGGGCGTGCATCGCGGGCTGCAGGCTCGGCTGTACACGGTGCTCGAACCGCTCGGGGACAAAGGCGTCGAGATCACCGACCAGCTCATGCAGATCGTGAACAACGTCAACGGCAGTGTCCTGGGCGGCATCGGGCTCGCGTTCTTCGTCTACACCGCCGTGTCGATGGTCCAGAAGATCGAAGAGGCGTTCAATTACGTCTGGTACGTTACGAAGCCGCGCAACTTCGCAAGGCGCCTGACCGAATACATGCTCGTCCTGCTGATCGGGCCCGTCTTGATCGTCCTGGCGCTGGGCGCCGTCGCGTCGCTTCAGAACGAAGCCATCGTCCAGTGGTTCGCCAACAGCGCCGTGTTCGGCCCGATCTTCGCGGCAACGAGCAAGCTGACGCCGTTCCTGATCGTTACTGCCGTGTTCTCTTTTCTGTACGTGTACATGCCGAACACCGACGTGCGCTTCAGCTCGGCTGTCGTCGGCGGCGTGGCCGGCGGTTTCATGTGGTCCGCGATCGCCATGATCTTCGCGGCATTCATCGCCAACTCCGCGCGCGCGCAGGCCATTTACGCGAGCTTCGCGATCGCCATCGTGACCCTCATCTGGCTCTACCTGAACTGGTTGATCCTGCTGATCGGCGCGCAGATCGCCTTTTACTTCCAGAACCCGGCGTACCTGCGCATCGGCCGGCGCGAACCGCGCCTGTCGAACGCGATGCGCGAGCGCCTCGCGCTGAACATCATGCTGATCGTCGGCACCGCGTTTCGCGAATCCGGCAAGACGATCAACCTGAAGTCGCTAAGCGAGGAGCTGCGTATCCCGTCGCTGACCATCGAGCCGATCCTTCAGGGCCTCGAAGACAACGGCTTGCTGGCCGCAACCGAGACCGAAGACCTGGTTCCCGGCCGCGACCTCGCGCGCATCAGGCTGAGTGACGTGCTCAACGTGGTTCGCGAACAGGGCGAAACGGGGTCACACCGCGATCCGCGCTGGGGCGCTTCGATCAGCGCGCTCGCCGACAAAATCGACGCATCGATCGAAGACACGCTCGGCGACAAGTCCCTGTCGCATCTGCTCGACGAGATCGAAGCAACCTGACGTTCCTCCTCAAGCGCCGGCGATCGTCATCTCCTCGACAAGAATCGATCCGCAGCGGATGCCGCTGCGCACGTCCTGATCATTGCCGATCGCCGCAATACGCAGGTAGAGATCACGCAGGTTCCCGGCAATCGTGACCTCGTGAACCGGGTAGGCGGGCTCGCCATTCTCGACCCACAGTCCGACAGCGCCGCGAGAATAGTCGCCGGTGACGCCGTTCACCCCCTGCCCGATCAGCTCCAGGACGACGAGTCCCGTGCCCATCTCGCGGACCAGCGCGTCCCGGTCCTTGTCACCCGCCGAGACGACCAGGTTCTGCGCGCCGCCGGCATTCGCCGTCGACGTGAGGCCGAGCCGGCGCGCGGAGTAACTGCTCAGGATATAGCCCTGCAGGACGCCGTCCGTCACGATGTCGCGGTCGTAGGTCTCCACGCCCTCGCCGTCGTAAGGTGCGCTCGCCATGCCGCG
>JBFGYM010000033.1:0-16221 GCA_041587435.1 Woeseiaceae bacterium | reverse complement strand
GACCTCGACCTGTGCCATACGCTGCTCACGATCCCGACCGATCCCGGGTTCAGTTCGCTGAACCTCGCGATGGCCGTGCAGGTCGTCACTTATGAAATCCGCGTCGCGAGCATGCTCGACGAAGGGCCGGTGTTCGACGTCGAGGCGCCGCCGGCGACGAGCGAGGAGATGGAGCACTTTTACACGCACCTCGAAACCGTGCTGCGGGACGTTCGCTTTCTTGACCCCGACAACCCGCGGCACCTCATGCGCCGCATGCGGAGGCTGTTCATCCGCGCGCGGCCCGACAAGAACGAGGTCAACATCCTGCGCGGCATCCTGACCGCGGTCGATCGCACGCGAAAAGACGATGACGGCTGAGTGGATCTATCTCGACTACGCGGCTTCGACGCCGGTCGATCCGCGCGTCCGGGAACGCATGCGCGAGGTCGGCGATCAGACCGCCGCGAACCCGTCGTCCACGCATGCCGCGGGACGGCTGAGCCAGGCCATCATCGCGCAGGCAGCGACGCAGCTCGGCGCTCTGCTCAATGCCGACCCCGCGACGCTGGTCTGGACGTCCGGCGCCACTGAGTCCGACAACCTCGCCATCGCGGGCGGCGCGCGCCAGCGCGCGCATCGGGGTCGCCACCTCGTGACGATGAAGACCGAACACAAGGCCGTGACCGACATGGTCGAGCGGCTGGTGAACGAGGGCTTCGATGTGACCTGGGTCGAGCCCGGGAATAACGGCGTCCTCGACCCGGCTGTGTTCGAAGCCGCGCTGCGCGACGACACGCAACTCGCGTCGATCATGTTCGTGAACAACGAGACCGGCGTCATCCAGGACATCGCGGCGCTGGGTGCGATTTGCCGCGCGCGCGACATTCTCTTCCACGTCGATGCCGCGCAGGCAGCGGGCAAGGTCCACATCGACCTGGCGGCGCTGCCCGTCGACCTGATGTCGGTGACGGCCCACAAATTCTACGGCCCGAAGGGCATCGGCGCGCTGTACATCGCCGACCGGCCAGGCTGCCACGTCGAACCGATCCTGTTCGGCGGTGGCCAGCAGCGCCGCATCCGGCCCGGCACCTTGCCGACGGAGCTGATTGCGGGCTTCGGCATGACGGCCGAGATCGCGGCCGCGCGCATCGACGACGACCTGGGGCACCTGCGCGCGCTGCGGCGCCTCCTCTGGGACGGCCTGCGTGAGATCGACGGGGTGCTGCTCAACGGCGATCCCGACGGTTTTCCGGGCATTCTCAATGTCAGCGTGGACGGCGTCGAGGGCGAGAGCCTGCTGCTGGCGCTCGAGCCGCTGCTGGTCGCGACCGGGAGTGCCTGCAATTCGAAAAGCCAGGAGCCCTCGTACGTGCTGCGCGCCCTCGGCCGTACCGACCTCGAGGCGCAAAGCGCGATTCGCTTCAGCCTCGGCCGCCCGACCACGGCCGGGGAGGTCGAATTCGCGGCCCGGCATTACGCGGCGGCCGTCGCCCGGCTGCGCGCGCTGGCGCCCGGGGCCGCGGCATGAGCACCGATCCTTACAGCCGGACGGTCCGCGAGCTGTTCGCCGCGCCGGCCCACGCGGGCCAGCTCGATGGCGGGCAGGCCGTGTCGCTGGACACCCCGGACGTCCGGCTGCGGCTGGCCGCCGAGGCGGAGGGCGGCACGGTCTCGGCGATGCGATTCCGGGCCTGGGGCTGCCCGCACGTCATCGCGGCCGCCGAGGCGGCCTGCGCGTCGCTCGAGGGGAAGCCGGTTGCCGGCCTGCTTGAATTCTCCGCGTCCGGCCTTATGGACAATCTCCCTGTACCGGTCGAGAAGACCGGACGTATACTGGTGCTCGAAGATGCGGTTCGGTCGCTTGGGCGGCGGTTTCGCGACGGAACCTGAACTGTAAAGGTAGGATTTGCATGGCAATTTCACTGACGAACGCAGCGGCTGACCGGGTCCGCAGCTACCTCGAGCAGCGGCAATCGGGCCTTGGGCTGCGCCTCGGCGTCACCAAGACGGGCTGCTCGGGCTATTCCTATGTCATCAATTACGCCGAGGAAATCGACGAGTCCGACGTCGTCTTCGAGGACAAGGGCGTCACGGTGGTCGTCGACCCCGAGGCGCTCGCCCTGATCGACGGCACCGAGGTGGATTTCGTCAAGAACGGGCTGAACGAGGCATTCAGCTTCCGCAACCCCAACGTCACGGGCGAATGCGGCTGCGGCGAGAGCTTCAACGTCTAAAATTCTCGTAGTAGAATTAACCGTTTACGCCTTTCCGCGCCCGGCCAGTCGCCGGGCGCTCGTTATCATCACTCGAACCAAAGGAAGACCGCATGGCCGTTGAGCAGACGCTCTCCATCATCAAGCCGGATGGCGTGCAGAAGAACCTGATCGGAGAGATCTACAGCCGCTTCGAAAAAGCCGGACTCGAGATCGTGGCGGCGCGCATGATGCATCTCACCGAGGAGCAGGCGCAGGGCTTTTACGGCGTGCACAAGGAGCGTCCTTTCTTCAACGACCTCGTCGCCTACATGACCTCCGGTCCGGTCGTCGTGCAGGTGCTGCAGGGCGAGGGCGCCATCGCGAAGAATCGCGAGATCATGGGTGCCACGAACCCGGCCGATGCCGCGCCCGGCACGATTCGTGCCGACTTTGCCGCGAGCATCGAGGAGAATGTCGTGCACGGCTCGGACGCCGCCGAGACGGCAGCCGTCGAAATCGCGTTCTTCTTTGGCGACGACGGCGTCTGCCCGCGCACTCGATAGGATTGCCATGACCGCGAACGGCGCAAAGACCAACCTGCTCGGCATGTCACAGGACATGCTCGAGCAGTACTTTGCCGCGCGCGGGGAAAAGCCGTTTCGGGCGCGGCAGATCATGCAGTGGATCTACCAGCGCTACGTGACCGACTTCGACGCGATGACGGACCTGTCGAAGAACCTGCGCGAACAACTGAAACAGCAATTCGACATCGTCTTGCCGTCCGTGCAGTCGCGCCTGGAATCGGCCGACGGCACGGTCAAGTGGCTGTTCGCCACGGACTGCGGCCAGGCCGTCGAGACCGTCTTCATTCCGGAGCCGGGGCGAGGCACGCTGTGTATTTCGTCGCAGGTCGGATGCGCGCTCGACTGCGCGTTTTGCGCCACGGGTGCCCAGGGCTTCAACCGCAACCTGACGAGCGCCGAGATCGTGGGCCAGGTCTTCGTTGCCAACAAGGAATTGCCGCGCCGGGACAATGGCGAACCGGCCGTCACCAACGTCGTTTTCATGGGCATGGGCGAACCGCTCGCGAATTACAGGCAAGTCGTTCCCGCGCTCGAGTTGCTGATCTCGGACTGGGCGTTCGGCCTGTCGCGCCGGCGCGTCACGGTCAGCACGTCCGGCATTGTGCCGCACCTCGACAAGCTCGGCGACGACTGCAACGTGTCGCTGGCCGTTTCGCTGCATGCGCCGAACGACGAGCTGCGAGACAGTATCGTGCCGATCAACAAGCTGCATCCGATCCGCGACCTGCTGGAGGCCTGCTGGCGGTATGCGGCCAAGCACTCGAACCGTTTCATCACGTTCGAGTACGTCATGCTGCGCGGTGTCAACGACTCGCTCGCGCATGCGGACGAGCTCTGTGAGCTGCTGCGCAACAGGCCGGCGAAGGTCAATCTGATTCCCTTCAATCCGTTCCCGGGGACCGTGTTCAAGCGATCGTCGGTGGACACGATCCGGCATTTCCAGGACCGCCTGCGGCAACGCGGTATCGTCGCGACGACGCGCAGGACGCGCGGCGACGACATCGATGCGGCTTGCGGACAGCTGGCCGGCGAGGTCAGCAACCGCGTGCGTAACCGGTTGGGCGAGAAGAAAATCGGTGACAGAAACATAAAGGTGGTGCCAGCGTGAAGAAGAGCGAACTAATAGCGGTACTGTCCCTGTTCGGCATCCTGGTGTCGGGCTGCGTGTCGTCCACGACGACCGGCTCGATTCCGCCGGATACCGACAACGATGATGCGGCGGAATACAATTTTCAGCTGGGCGCGCGCTATTACCAGAACGGCAGCTACCAGCTGGCACGCGACCGCCTCGAGCGTGCCATCGAACTCGACCCGCGCATGGCCAAGGCGTACATGACGCTCGGCATGACTTACGAGGCGCTCGAAAACCCGCGTCTCGCGGCCGAGGCGTACGACCGGTCGATCAGGGCGGCGCCGCGCGACTTCAACATCCAGAACGCCTACGCGGTGTTCCGTTGCAAGCGTCGGGATTTCGACGGTGCGGCCCGCTATTTCGAGCGCGCGGCGGCTCACGCGGAAAACGACAACGCCGAGCAGACACTGACGAATGCGGGGCTGTGCTTGATGCAGAAGCCCGACCTCGCGGCGGCCGAGACCTTTTTCCGCAGCGCGCTGGACAAGCGGCCAACGTACGGGGAAGCGCTGCTGCAGTTGTGCCTGCTGAAGTACCAGCAACAGGACTTCATGAATGCGCGCGCCTTCCTGCAACGGTTCATGGGCTCGAACAAGACGACGGCGGGCGTTCTCCTGCTGGCCGCCGAGATCGAGGGCAAGCTCGGCAACGATCGCAGCCGCACGGAGTACGTGAACCAGCTGCTGCGGGAATTCCCTGAATCGCCAGAAGCACGCAAGGTCCTCGGCAGCGGATAGTCATGAGCGACGACGTCGACAAGCAGCACGAGTCGTCTGACGAGGGGCCGGAAGATCCTGTCGGCGGCGAGCGGCTGGCCGAGGCTCGCCGCGAGCAACAGATCTCGGTACTCGAGATCGCCAAGGAGCTGCATCTCGACGAGGCAAAAGTCCGTGCCCTCGAGCGCAACGAATTCGACGTGCTCGGCGCACCCGTGTTTGCCAAGGGGCACATGAGAAAGTACGCGCAACTGGTCGGCGTCGCCATCGACGACGTGCTGGCCGACTATTACCAGCTCACCCGCAGCGTCTCGATGCCACCCGTCTTGTCGATCCGCCCGCGTCCGCGCAAGGAATTGTCGCCGGGCCCCTGGATTGCGGTCATTGTTGCCATCGTCCTCGCGGTCACGGCCTACTGGTGGTTCACGCGGCCGCTCGAAACGGGCGGCGACACCGTGCCCGTCACGGCATCGCCGCCGCCCGACAGTGCGTCGCCAGAGCCGCGCAACGAGGTCGTGCCGGCCGGTATCGGCGAGCCAATCGCCGGGGAGCCGGCCGTCGTCGACGAGTCCGAGGTGCTCACACCCGCGCCGCAGTCGACCGACGCGCCGTTCGAGGTCACCTCGTCGCCGGAAATCGCGGACGGGCAGATGCGCCTGTTGCTGACCTACTCGGGCGATTGCTGGACCGAGATCAGCGACGCGAGCGGGCGTCGCCTGTTCTTCGACCTCGGCAAGGACGGGCGGACGGTCGAACTGAGCGGCGCCGAGCCGTTCAACGTGCTGCTCGGCAATCCCGGCAATGTCGCCGTTCGCGTCAACGGCGAGGCGTACGAGCTGCCGCCGACGAACCGCCCCGATCGTCCGATGCGCCTGACGATTTCGGGTTCCTGAACGCCGCCCGATCACGGAAGACCAGTGAAGCCGAGAGCCATACGTGGAATGAACGACATCCTGCCGGAGGCGGCGGGGACGTGGCGCTATCTCGAGTCCGTGGTCCGCGACATCGTGCAGTCCTACGGCTACCGGGAGATCCGCCTGCCGATCCTGGAGTACACCGATCTCTTCAAGCGATCGATCGGCGAGGTGACCGACATCGTCGAGAAGGAGATGTACACCTTCGAGGACCGCAACGGCGAGAGCCTGACGATGCGGCCCGAGGCGACGGCCGGTATGGTGCGTGCCGGAATGACCAATGGCCTGTTGCACAACCAGAAGCAAAAGCTCTGGACGGCCGGACCGATGTTTCGCTACGAGAAGCCACAGAAAGGCCGCTACCGCCAGTTTCACCAGTTCGACGTCGAGGCGCTCGGCTACGACGGTCCCGACGTCGATGCCGAACTGATCATCATGAGTGCGCGCCTGTGGCGGCGGCTCGGCATCGACCGCATTCGCCTCGAGATCAATTCGCTCGGCGTCCCGGAGTCGCGGGCGCGTTATCGCGAGGCACTGGTCGATTATTTCACGGGCGTGAAAAGTCAGCTCGATGAGGATAGTATTCGGCGCCTCGAGCAAAATCCGCTCCGTATCCTCGACAGCAAGAACCCGGACATGCGCGGCGTCGTTGAAGCGGCGCCGGTGATGCTGGATTACCTGGACGAGGCATCGGCGGCGCATTTCGAGGAGCTGCAGACGCTGCTGCTCGCAGCCGGCGTCGCGTTCGAGGTGAACCCGAGGCTCGTGCGCGGGCTCGATTACTACTCGCGAACCGTGTTCGAATGGGTGACCGATGCGCTCGGCTCGCAGGGCGCGGTCTGCTCCGGCGGGCGTTACGACGGACTGGTCGAGAAGCTGGGCGGCCGCGCGACGCCCGCGATCGGGTGGGCCATGGGCATCGAGCGTTTCGTCGCCCTGTTCGAGGCCTGCGGTGGCGCGGCACCCGGGATGGCCCCGGACGTTTACATCGCGGCGCTCGGGGAGGGGGCGCAGGCGCGCGCGTTCGCCGTGGCGGAGGCGCTGCGCGACGAGGTCGGCGGCCTGCGCGTCGAGGTCAATCTCGGCGGCGGCAGTTTCAAGTCGCAGATGAAGCGTGCCGACAAGAGCGGCGCGACCCATGCGCTGGTGCTGGGCGAACAGGAACTCAGCGAAGGCCGCATCGGTCTGAAGCCGTTGCGCAGCGAGGAAGAACAGGAAAGTATCGTGCTGGATGAACTGGCGGCGGTGCTGAAGCAGAGAATCAGCGGCAGCTAGCCGCAGGAAGAAAAGGCAGTCTCGTGGACGACTTGATTTCGGAAAAAGAACAGATTGAACAGATGCGCGCGTGGTGGTCGGAGTACGGCGGCTACGTCATCGGCGGGATCGGCCTCGGCATCGCGCTGCTGGTTGGCTACAACTACTGGCAGAGCAGCAAGCTCGAGGCGCAGCTTGCAGGTTCGGCGCTGTACGAGACGCTGACCGAGCACGTCACGACGGGCCGGCTCGAGGAGGCGGAAGCCGTGGCCGACGAACTCGCTGCCGATTACGCCGGCACGACGTACCTGGCGCAGGCGCGTCTCGCGATGGCGCGCCTCTACATGGACAAGAACCGCGACCAGGATGCGGCCGACGTGCTCAACGAGCTGCTGGCCTCCGACGCCAGCACGGCGCTGAAGCATGTCGCACGGACGCGCCTTGCGCGCGTGCTGCTGTACCAGGGCAAGGCGCAGGAGGTCGTCGATCTGCTCGAGGGGCAGTCGTCCGAAGCCTTCGGCGCGATCTACAGCGAATTGCTCGGCGATGCGTACCATGAACTCGGTCGCGTCGAAGATGCGCAGGCGGCGTACCAGCGCGCGATGCTGGATCCGATGGCGCAGGTCACGGTCGACCAGCAGCTCGTGCAATGGAAGGCGCTCGACTTGCCCGAGGCATCCGACGACACCTCCGGGGAAGAGGTCGCCGAGTGAACAGCGCGTTCCGTATTGCCGGCGTGATCGCCGCGGCGCTGCTGCTGCCGGCCTGCGGCATTTTCGGCAATGACAAGGACGAGGAGCTCGAGCCGATGAAACTCGTCGATATCGACGAGACGCTCAACGTCAAGCGCCTCTGGAGCGCCAAGCTGGGTGGAGAAGCGGAACACTTGCGCCTGGCTTTGCGGCCGGCCGGCGACGGCAATCGCATCTATGCGGCCAGCCACGACGGCAAGGTAGCCGCCTTCGACCCCGAGACCGGGAAACAGCTTTGGCGCGTCAAGCTCGACGTCAAATTGTCGGCAGGGCCGGGCGTCGGCGAAGGCCGCGTCGCGGTCGTCGCGGAGGACGGCTACGCGATCCTTCTCGACGCGGCGACGGGCGCCGAGCAGTGGCGGGCGAGCGTCGCCGCCGAATCGCTGGCGCGCCCGCTGGTCAAGGACAAGCTCGTCATCGTGCAGACCATCGACAACCGCCTGCAGGCATTGTCGCTGTTCGACGGCCGCAGCCGCTGGTCGCTGGAGCAATCGACGCCGGCGCTGACGATGCGCGGGTCGTCGAGCCCGGTCAGCGTGGGCACCACGGTGATTGCCGGTTTCGATACGGGCCGGATCGTCGCGGCCGACGTCGATACCGGCACGATCCTGTGGGAGACGATGCTGTCGCCGCCCAAGGGCCGTTCCGATCTCGACCGCCTCTCCGATATCGACGGCGCGCTCGCCATCGT
Source organism: Woeseiaceae bacterium (assembly GCA_041587435.1). Lineage (GTDB taxonomy): Bacteria > Pseudomonadota > Gammaproteobacteria > Steroidobacterales > Woeseiaceae > UBA1847. The sequence goes on along the minus strand of JBFGYM010000033.1, from coordinate 8,001 downwards.
CGGCCAGGACCTGTATGCCACGGGCTACCAGGGGCGGCTCGCGGCGATTGCGACGGAGTCCGGCCAGATCCTGTGGAATCGCGAGATCTCGTCCTACGAGGGTGTCGCGGCAGACTGGAACAGCGTGTATACCGTGCGCGACAACGGCGAAATCGTCGCGCTGACCCGCCGCAACGGGGCCGAAGCCTGGCGCAACGCGTCCCTGCTGCGCCGCGAACCGACACTGCCGGTGCCGTTCGCGACCACGGTTGTCGTGGGGGATCTCGACGGCTACGTGCATTTCTTCAGCAATATCGATGGCGAAGCGGTTGCGCGCCGGCGCGTGGGCAGCAAGGCGATCACCAGCGATCCGCTCGTGATGGCGAACCGGCTGTACGTGCAATCGGACGGCGGAACGCTCGCCGCTTTCGTCATCGTCGACGATCGGCCGCGGCGCAGTGCGCCCGACATCGCGGACGAGGCGCCCTGACGCCCGGCGGTGATGGTGCAATCCGATGCTCCCTGTCGTCGCCCTGGTCGGCCGGCCTAACGTAGGCAAGTCGACGCTTTTCAACCGGCTCACGCGCTCGCGTGACGCGCTGGTCGCCGATTACCCGGGACTCACGCGCGACCGCAAGTACGGGTTCGGCAGGCTCGGCCCGGTGCCCTATCTCGTTATCGATACGGGCGGTGTCGCCGGCGGTGAGGAGGGCATCGACGAGGCGATGGTCGAGCAGACCGTCAAGGCGCTCAAGGAGGCCGATGTCGCCATTGTCATGGTGGACGGCCGCAGCGGCGTCACGGCCGCTGACGAACATGTCGCGGAACTCGCGCGTCGCAACGCGAAGAAGACCCGGCTGGCCGTGAACAAGGCCGAGGGCCTGGACACCGTGACCGCGAGTGCCGACTTCTACGGCCTCGGTCTCGGCGAGCCCGTTGCGATCTCAGCGGCACACGGTGACCGCATTGCTGCGCTCATGGATGACGTTCTGGCCGGCTTCGAGGCCGAGGAGTCGGCTCCCGCGGCCGACGACGATCACGAACTGCGCATCGCGATTGTCGGCAGGCCGAACGTCGGCAAGTCGACGCTCGCCAACCGGCTTCTCGGCGAAGACCGACTGGTGGTCTTTGATCAGCCGGGCACGACGCGCGACGCGGTCGAGGTGTCCTTCGAACGCAATGACCGCAAGTACATGCTGATCGATACGGCGGGCATCCGCCGCAAGGCGCGTGTCAGCGAGGCGGTCGAGAAATTCAGCATCGTGAAAGCGCTGCAGGCCATCGAAAAAGCGCATGTCGTAGTTGCCGTGCTCGACGCGCAGGAAGGCGTCACCGAACAGGACGTGAGCCTTCTCGGGCTCGTGCTCGAACGCGGGCGCGCGCTCGTCGTCGTCACGAACAAATGGGACGGGCTTTCCGCCGAACAGCGCAAACGCGTGCGCGAAGACCTCGATCGCCGTCTGCCGTTCCTCGACTTCGCGGAGCGGATGACGATCTCGGCGTTGCACGGCACCGCCGTCGGCGACCTTTTGCCGGCCGTAGAGCGAGCGTACAAGGCGGCAATCCGCGACCTGTCGACGACGGAGCTGACGCGCGAACTCGAAGCCGCCGTCATGGAACACTCGCCGCCGATGGTTCGCGGCAGGCGCATTCGCCTGCGTTACGCCCACCAGGGCGGCCGTAATCCGCCTGTCATCGTGATCCACGGCAACCAGACCGACCGGCTGCCGGAATCGTACCGGCGTTACCTTGTCAATCGTTTCCGCAAGGCGTTCAAGCTGAAAGGCACGCCCGTGCGACTGTCGTTCAAAACCAGTGATAACCCCTACAAGGGGAAGCGCAACAAGCTGACGCCGCGCCAGGAACGCAAGCGCGCGCGGCTCATGAAGCGCGTCAAGAAATAGCCCGGAATTCAAGGATATACTGAGCCTGGGACAGGAGGCGTTATGACACCGGCGCGACAAATCGTCACCTACGAAGGCCGCTTTCGCATGCATCGCGCGGGCTACCTCGAGTCGCCGACGCTCGCGTACGAAACCTGGGGCGAACTCAACGAGGCGCGTGACAATGCCATCCTGATTTTCACGGGCCTGTCGCCGTCCGCACATGTCACGTCATGCGCCGTCGATCCGACGCCGGGCTGGTGGGAGGAGATGGTCGGCACGGGTCTGCCGATCGACACGGACCGGTATTTCGTCATCTGTGTGAATTCGCTCGGCAGCTGCTTCGGCTCGACGGGGCCCGCGTCCGTCAATCCCGAAACGGGCAAGCGTTATCGCCTGACTTTTCCCGTGCTGACGCTCGAGGATATCGCCGAATCGGCCTGGTTCGTCGTCCAGCAGCTCGGCGTCGACGTATTGCACACCGTGGTCGGATGCTCGATGGGTGGTATGACCGGGCTTGCATTCTGCGTGCGCCACCCCGGTCGAGTGCGCCAGTTCATCTCGATCTCGTCGGCCGCCCGGGCATTGCCGTTCTCTATCGCGGTGCGTTCCCTGCAGCGCGAAATGATCCGATCGGACCCGAAGTGGAAAAAAGGGCAGTACGACGTCGGCGACCCGCCCGTCACGGGCCAGCGGCTGGCGCGCAAGCTCGGCATGATCACCTACCGTTCGGCCGAAGAGTGGGCGCAGCGATTCGGACGCGAACGCTCGACCGAGCACTCGCGGCTGGAGGACCAGTTCGTTGCCGAGTTTGCCGTCGAGTCGTATCTCGAAAACGTGGCGCAGAAGTTCACGGGTTCGTTCGATCCGAATTGCTACCTGTACCTGTCGCACGCCTCCGACCTGTTCGACCTCGCCGAGTATGGCGGCTCGTTACAGTCGGGGTTCAGGCGCCTGCAGATCGAGCGCGCGCTCGTCATCGGCGTCAGGACCGACATCCTGTTTCCGCCGGAGCAGCAACGAGAGCTGGCCGACGGCATCGCGACGCAGTGCAAGGACACGCAGCTCGCCGAGCTCGACTGCATCCGAGGCCACGACTCCTTCCTCGTCGACATGGACGCGTTTCGCCCCGTGATCTGGGATTTTCTCGCCTGACGGTTTCGCATCCTCGTCGCCCCGGTCCGCCCGCGCGGCTGCACTGAGGCCCGACTAAAGCGTCATGGCTATCGGCCGATACCCGGACATGGACGTGTAGGTCTCCAAAGGTCGATTACTTGATTTCTGAAAACCTGTTCCTGCACTGGCACGAAATGGCCCGGGGACTGGCCGTCGGGTTGTTGCTGCTGCTCAGCCTTTTCGTGCTGCTCGAGTACCACGTGTCGCGTTCGCCGGCACCCTTCTTCCGCTGGCTGCGTGGCCTGAGCCTGCGCACGGTCCTGACGACCGGCGTCATTCTCGTCGGCGTCGTGCCCGCGGCAGCGCTCGTTATCCTGCTTTCGGAACGGTCCGCCCAGCTGCGTGAGCAGCGCCTCGAGCTGCGGGTCGAAGAGGCGGCGGCGGCAGTCGCTTTCGCCGTCGACCGCAACATCGACAAGAACCTCTCGGGCATCGTCAGCGCAGCATCGGCGATCAATGCTGCGGAGGATTTCGGCAGCAACGCGGTTGCGGCGGTGCTGCTGCGGCACCATCGGATATACGACGAATTCCTGACGCTGCTCGGGACCGATGAAGACGGCAATATCATCGCGGCGACGTCTGCGATGGACGGCCAGTCGATGATCCTCGAGGAACTGGCCGGCTTCAGCGTCGCCGACCGCGACTACTTCATCAACCCGATGAAAAACGGTTTTCCGTTCGTTTCACAGGCATTTCGCGGGCGGGGCCTCGGTGCGGACCCGATCGTCGCGATCAGCGCGTCCTTGCGCGATGGCGCCGGCAAACGCGTCGGTATCGTCGAGGGCTCATTGAACCTGCGCACGTTCGGTACGATCGACGATGAGCGGCCGCACCTCGACGGCGCTGACCTGATCCTGCTCGACGGCGCGGACCGTGTCATTTATGCGAGCCCTGCTGCGGGCCTGGATTTCCTGGAAGTGCTGGCGACGGATCCGCTGGTCACGGCGTCACGCGACGTGCGTCAGCGCTCGAGTTTCGCTTACCAGGCCGACTCGCAGGACTTCAGCTCGGGCCACATAGGTGCGTATGCAACGACGCGTCAAGGCTGGCGTGCCTTCGTGCGGGTTCCGACCGGTCCCATCGTCACGCAGATGGTCGGCGACTATCGCGTCGGCGGCCTGCTGCTGGTCCTCGTCGTGGTCGTCTCCCTGCTGCTGTCGGCCGCATTCGTCAGGCTGGTATCGGCGTCGCTGCGGCAGCTCGACCGGATCGTGGTCGGATTCAATCTCGAGGCGCCGGGCACGCCCGTGCACATACCGCAGGGCACGCCACAGGAGTTTCTGCCCGTGTTCCAACATTTCCAGGAGCGCTCGGATGAGCTCAAACGGATTTACACCCGCCTGCAACATTCGATCGAGTCCGGGCAGAATCTGCACAAGGAACTCACGCGCACGATTGCGAAAAAGGAAGTCGAAATCGCCGAGCGGACCAAGGAACTCGAGCGCCTCAATGCCGAGCTCAGCAGCCAGAGCAAACGTGATCCGCTGACGAAGATCGCCAATCGCCGTGAATTCGAGGCATTCGAGAAGCGCGTCTGGATGCTGGGGGCCCGCGAGAAGGCCCCCGTTGCCGTGGTCCTCATCGACATCGATCACTTCAAGCTATTCAACGATCATCTCGGCCACCAGGCCGGCGACGACTGCCTGGTGCGTGTCGCGGCGGCCCTGAAGGACTGCGCCAGGCGGCCCCTGGACCTCGTCGCGCGGTATGGCGGCGAGGAATTCGTGGCGGTACTCGGGGGCGCTGCCGTGGCCGACGCCCTGATCGTGGCGGAGAACATGCGCAAGGTCGTGCTCGATCTCGCGATCGATCACCCCGGGTCACCGCACGGCATCGTGACGGTCAGCGTAGGCGCAGCGTCCGAGGTGCCGGACGCCGGCCGGGATGCCGCTTCACTGGTCAAAGCCGCCGACGAGGCGCTGTATCACGCCAAGTCCGACGGGCGTAACCGCGTCGTCTTTCGCCGGGATGATCGCTTTGTCACTTACGATCCTGGCGAGCACTCGCTCGACTCCACCAATATCATCAGGATGCTGGCCGGCGACCGGCACCGCAGCCCGAGGCCCTAGGCGAGGGCCGTTCAGGGCAGCAGGATGGCCGGATCGACGGCGGTGCCGTTCAGGTAGGTCCCGAAATGCAGGTGGGGCCCGGTGACCCGACCCGTTGCACCGACGGCGCCGATCGTCTCTCCCGCGGCAAGGGCCTGTCCTTCCTCGACGTCGATCGCGCTGAGATGGCAGTACATGGTCACGTACCCCTGGCCGTGGTCGATGATGACCGTGTTGCCATTGAAGAAGTAGTCGCCCGTCGCGGTCACGACACCGGCGCGCGGTGCGCGCACCGGCGTGCCGGCCGCCGCCGCGATGTCCATGCCCTTGTGCGGCGAGCGCGGCTGGTCGTTGAAAAAGCGCCGCAGGCCGAAGCTCGAGCTGCGCGGCCCGTCGACCGGCGCCTCGAGCGCGATGCCCTCGACCGGCACGTCGCGGAATCGCGTGAGCGCCGCGTCGATGATCCTGCGTTCGCGACCGATCCGGTCGAGCTGCGCCTGGTCGGGTGTCACGTAACGCCTGTTCCTGACCGTCAGGCGCTGCTCGGCGTAGGCGTGGTCAAATACGGTGACTGGCACCGTATTGCCGGCGACGGTCAGCGACAGCGTGCCCGGCTCGGTGTCGAGCGGGATGCCGACGACGGCCTGCCAGCGGCCGTTTTCGCGCATGACGAGCACGGCATTCCCGGCCAGCGTGACCGACGGTGCGACATCCGTAACGGGTCCGACGTCGACGATGGCGATACCGCCCGGCCGCAGCGCCGTCTCGGGCGCCGCGAACACGGGCCCGGCAAGGAGCAGGGAGAGGAGGGCGGACAACACGATCGTACGGTTCATTCCTTGATGACCCCGGTGACGTTGGCAACCAGTTGTCCTTTCGACAGCCGCGCGCGGATTTCGTCCCCGGTTTTTGCGGTGGCGGCGTCCGTCATCGCCGTGCCGTCGGCATCGAGCACGATGGCGTAGCCGCGTTCGAGCGTTGCGAGCGGGCTGACCGAGTGCAGCGCGCGGCCGAGGAGTGCAACGCGATGATCGAGGTCGGAGAGCGTATCGTGGGCGCTGCCCGCGAGCCGCCGGTGCAGTGCGGCGAGGCGGCCGATCGAGCGCTGCACGGACACGGCCGGCGACCATTGCACGAGTTCGCCGCGCAGCGTTTGTACGTCGTGCTGCCGGGCGAGCAACAGGCGACGAATTGCCGTGGCCATGCGCCGGCTGCACCAGTCCACCTGCTGCGCATGATCCTCGACGGCGCGCTGACCGACGCGCGCGATGCGCGCCGCGAAGGTGTCGATCCGGCGCAGCCAGTCGTGCCGGTCGGGTACGACGATCTCGGCCGCGCCGCTCGGTGTCGGTGCACGGACGTCGGCGACAAAGTCGCAGATCGTGAAGTCGACCTCGTGGCCGACCGCGCTGACAACGGGAATCGGGCACGCCGCGATCGCGCGCGCCAGAGTCTCGTCATTGAATGCCCAGAGATCCTCGAGCGAGCCGCCGCCGCGCCCGATGATCAGGACGTCGCACTCGGCGCGGCGCACGGCAGTCGCGAGCGCCGCGACCAGTTCGCCGGGTGCCGCCTCTCCCTGGACAGCCGCCGGGTAGACGACGACGGGCACCGACGGAAAGCGCCGCCCGAGTACCGTGATGACGTCGCGGACCGCAGCGCCGCTCGGCGAGGTGATGACGCCGATGCGCGTGGGCAGGACCGGCAACGCCTGCTTGCGGTCCTCGTCGAACAGCCCCTCGGCGAGGAGCTTCTTCTTGAGCGCCTCGAAGCGTTGCTTGAGCACGCCTTCACCCGCCGGCTCCATCTGTTCGACGATGAGCTGGTAGTCGCCGCGCGCCTCGTAAATGCTGACGCGGCCGTAGGCCAGCACCTTGTCGCCGTCCTTGAAGCGAATCGCCGGTCCGCGCTGTCGCTGGCGGAACCAGGCAGCACGGACCTGGGCCTTCTCGTCCTTGAGGCTGAAATAGATATGGCCGGACGCGGGCCGCGCCATGTTCGAGATCTCACCCTCGACCCAAAGCCGCGCCAGCCCGCTTTCGAGCAGCGTTTTCGCCTTGCGATTGAGTTCGGAGACGGTGATGGCGGGTTCGGACGGCATCGCCGCAGTATAGACGTTTACCCGCCAACCCCGCACGCGTACAATCGCCCGCTACCCCGAAGCCGAGCATCCTCCCCGCCATGCGCATTGCCAAGGAAGCCCTCACATTTGACGACGTCCTGCTGCAGCCCGGTTATTCCGAAATCCTGCCACGCGAAGTCGACCTGAGTACCGCGCTGACACGCGAGATTCGCCTGAGCATTCCGCTTCTTTCGGCCGCCATGGACACCGTGACGGAATCCCGACTCGCGATTGCGCTCGCCCAGGAAGGCGGCATCGGCGTCATCCACAAGAACATGTCGATCGAGCAGCAGGCCCGCGAGGTTCTCGTGGTCAAGAAGTTCGAGTCGGGCATGGTGCGCAACCCGATCACGGTAACGTCCGACATGACGATCCGCGAGGTCATCGACCTGACGCACGCGATGGGCATCTCGGGCGTGCCGGTGGTCGACGACAACGTCACGGTCGGCATCGTCACGCATCGCGACCTGCGCTTCGAGACCCAGCTCGACGCGCCCGTGTCCACGGTCATGACGCCGCAGGAGCGTCTGGTCACGGTCCGCGAAGGCGCGCCGGAGGAGGAAGTCCTCGGGCTGCTGCACAAACACCGCATCGAGAAGGTCCTCGTCGTCGGCGACAATTTCGGACTGCGGGGCATGATCACGGCGAAGGACTTCCAGAAAGCCAAGGACTTCCCGCTCGCGTGCAAGGACAGCGCAGGTGCACTGCGTGTCGGCGCGGCGGTCGGCACGGGCGGCGACACCGACGACCGCGTCGAAGCGCTGGTCAATGCCGGTGTCGACGTCATCGTCGT
>JBFGYM010000032.1:0-16278 GCA_041587435.1 Woeseiaceae bacterium | reverse complement strand
GTCTTCGAGCTGGCCCAGCCCGAGTTCGTCGGGTCCGATGCCGTCCAGCGGCGACAGGTGGCCCATGAGCACGAAATAGAGGCCCCGATATCCCGTCGCATCCTCCAGTGCCATGACGTCAGCCGGCGATTCGACGACACATAGCTGCGTCGTATCCCGTCCCGCCGCGGCACAGATCGAGCACAGCTCGTCTTCGGTGAACATGCGGCAGCGCGTGCAATGGCCTATCCCGTCGGCCGCCTCGGACAGTGCGGCAGACAGTTGCTTCGCACCCTCGCGGTCCCGCTCGAGAAGGTGGAACGCGATGCGCTGGGCCGACTTCTGGCCGACGCCGGGCATGCAGCGCAGGCCCTCGATCAGGCGCAAGAGTAAGGGCGAGTAGGACATCTAGAACGGCAGCTTCATACCGGGCGGCAGATTCAGGCCCGTGGCCATGCCCGCGAACTTGTCCTGCACGGTCTTTTCGACTTTCTGCACGGCATCGTTGAATGCGGCGACCACCAGGTCTTCGAGCATTTCCTTGTCGTCACCGATCATGGAATCGTCGATTTCGACCGACTGCACGCGATGCTGGCAATTCATCGTCACGCGAACCATGCCGGCGCCCGACTCACCCGTCACCATGATCGAGGCCATCTCCTCCTGGGCCTTCTTCATGTTCTCCTGCATCTGCTGCGCCTGCTTCATCAGGGCGCCTATGCCACCTTTCATCAAGTCTCCCTTCAATCCGTTTGCGGCGGGTTGATCAGCTCGATCGTGTCCGTCTTGAGTTCCGCGCCGAACATGTTCTTCAGCGCCTGCACGTTCGGGTCCGCCTCGAGCGTCTGCCGGGCCGCCTCCATGCGTTCGTCGGCCATCCGAACCTCCTCCTGCACGGGGGTCTCGGCCGTGTCCGCTCGGACCTCGACGGCCACCGACAGCGCCTCGCCGAAGTGCTTCGACAACGCCTCCGCCAGCGCCTTGCTGCGCGGCTTCGTCAGCAGGGATGCCGAGCGAGGATCGAGACCGAGGCGCACCGTGTTGCCGTCGCGCCCCAGGTAGACGCAGTTGCTGGCCAGCAGGCGCACCGCCCCGTTCAGCCCGAGATCCTGGAGCAACACGCTCCAGTCGGGGTCCGACCAGGTTTGCGCCTTGACGGTCGCCCGGTCCGCCCGGGCCTCGACGGCGGCGGGGCGCGCCGCCGCCTGGGCCGACTGCCTGGCCGGGGCACCCTGCGTCGCGCCGCCCGGCGCCGGGCCCGACGCGGCGTCAGCGGCGGGCCGGAACGCCAGCATGCGCAGCAGCGTCATTTCCGCGCCGCTGCGCGGGTCGGGCGCGAGGTGCAGGTCGCGCCTGCCCATGATGGCCACCTGGTAGTAGAGCTGCACGTCCGCCGTCGGCATCGCCTCGGCAAGCTCGGCGTACTCCGCTTCCTTGAGGTCGTCCTCGCTGTCACAGGTGCCGACGACCTGGTACACGGCAATACGCTGCAGGTCGCGCGCGAGATCTTCGAGCAGGCGCGCGTAGTTGGGGAATTGCTCGTCGATTTCTCTTATCGCATCGACGATCCCCCTGCCGTCGTTGGCGGCCAGCAGCCGCAACAGGCGCAAGACGTGGTCGCGGTCGATCGTGCCGAGCATCTTGGCAACCTGCGGTTCCTCGATCGTGCCGCCGCAGTATGCGATCGCCTGGTCGAGCAGGCTCAGCGCATCGCGCATGCTGCCGTCAGCGGCGCGCGCGATCGTGGCGAGCGCCGCCGCGTCTGCTTCGATCGACTCCGCCGTGCAGATGTGCGCCAGCCTGTCCGAAATCAGCCGCGGCGTCATGCGCTTGAGGTTGAATTGCAGGCAACGCGACAACACGGTGACCGGCAGTTTCTGCGGGTCCGTCGTCGCCAGCAGGAACTTCACGTGCGGCGGGGGCTCTTCGAGCGTCTTGAGCAAGGCATTGAACGAGCTCTTCGACAGCATGTGCACCTCGTCGATCAGGTACACCTTGTATCGGCCGCGCGCCGGCGAGTACTGCACGTTATCGAGCAGGTCGCGCGTGTCGTCCACCTTGGTCTTGGAGGCCGCGTCGACCTCGATGAGGTCGACGAAACGGCCCTCGTCGATCTCGAGGCAGGCGCTGCAGGCGCCGCAGGGCGTCGAGGTCACGCCTTTCTCGCAGTTGAGCGCCTTGGCGAGGATGCGGGCGATCGTGGTCTTGCCGACGCCGCGCGTGCCCGTAAACAGGTAGGCATGGTGCAGGCGGCCGGAGTCGAGGGCGTTGATCAGGGCCTGGAGGACATGCTCCTGGCCGACGGTATCTGCAAAGTCCTTGGGCCGCCACTTGCGGGCCAGCACGAGATAACTCATAGGATGATCAGCTGCCTTGAGGGCCGGTTGCGGGCGGCCCAGTGTAGCGCAAAGTGGCCCGCGCCAGCCCCTTCCCGGCACCCGGCGTCACCGCTACCGTTGCTCCCTTCCGGGCCTGGCGGGGTTCACGGCTGGCCGTCGCGGAAAAGCCGACGCGGACCGGCGGCGATTATCTCCGCTCGCTGCGCCGGTGACAACCGGGGCCGTTCATCCCCACAGGTGGCTGTCCTTCTCGATCACGTGCGAGGACGCGCCGACGATCAGCGGGTCGGGACCCCGCACGACATGTGTGTCCTTGCCCGGATAATCGAGCTCGGAGAGAAAGTGCTGCATGCAGTTCAGGCGCGCCCGCTTCTTGTCGTCGGACTTGACGATCGTCCACGGCGCATCGGCCGTGTCCGTGTAGAAGAACATCGCTTCCTTGGCTTCGGTGTACTCGTCCCACTTGCCCTGCGACTCCCTGTCGATCGGGCTCAGTTTCCACTGCTTGAGAGGGTCCCCGAGGCGCGAATTGAAGCGTCTTTCCTGCTCCTCCTGGGTCACGGAGAACCAGTACTTGAACAGGCGAATACCGGACCGCACGAGCATGCGTTCGAGTTCCGGTACCTGGCGCATGAACTCGAGGTACTCCAGCGAGTCGCAGAAGCCCATGACCCGCTCGACGCCGGCGCGGTTGTACCAGGAGCGGTCGAAGAACACCATTTCGCCGGCGGTCGGCAGGTGCTCGACGTAGCGCTGGAAGTACCACTGGCCCATCTCGTGCTCGGTCGGCTTTTCCAGCGCTACGACCCGCGCCGCGCGCGGGTTCAGGTGCTCCATGAAGCGCTTGATCGTCCCACCCTTGCCCGCGGCATCGCGGCCTTCGCACATGACGATGATTTTTTGCCCGGACTCCTTGACCCAGCTCTGCACCTTGAGCAGTTCGACCTGCAGCTCTTCCTTGTGCTGCTCGTAGACGGAGCGCCGGATCTTGGTCTTGTAGGGGTACCTGCCGTTACGGAACAGCTCCTTGATCTGCTCCGGGTTGTGGCGCATCTGGCCGAGGACCCTGGCCGGGTTGGCGCGCGCCTTGGCCTCGGGCGCCTTTTCGTCGATGGCTACGACCTTGTCGGCCTGTTCCGCTTTACGTTCCGTCATCCTCGCATTCACCTGGTTTATAACTATTTCCGCATTATGCGCGATGCATTCGCGCTGCTCTATACGGAAAATACACGATTGTCAGGCACTTGCGCCAAAACGAGAAAGGGGCCGGTTGGCCCCTTTCCGCGTCGTCCGTCGCTCCCGGCGACGACGTTCAGGTCGCCGAAGCGGCAGCAATGCTCGCGATGGAAGCGTCCAGCGTGGCATTGAACTCGTCGTCGGACTGCTGCGCGCTGAGGCCTTCGGACAGGGCGCGCGAGAAGCTCGCGACCATGCCGTTCTGGCGTGACAGCCGCTCATTCGCCTCCTCGCGCGAGTACCCGCCCGACAGCGCCACGACGCGCGCCACGTTCGGGTGCGCCACGAAGTCCGCGTAGAGGTTGTCTTTTTCCGGCAATGTCAGCTTGAGCATGACGATTTCATCGTCGCCGAGGCTGTCGAGGTGCGCCTTGATGTTCGCGTGCAGAATAGCCTCTGCAGCCGCCTTGTCCGGGCAATGGATATCGACCTCGGGCTCGATGATCGGCACGAGTCCGGCCGCGACGATGCGGCGCCCGATCTCGAACTGCTGGTCGACGACGGCCTTGATGCCCGCCTCGTTGGCATCCTTGATGACGGACCGCATCTTTGTGCCGAAAACGCCGGCCGCCTTCGCTTTTTTCAGCAGCGCGTCGAGATCCGGCATCGGCTTCATGACCTGGGCGCCGTCGACGACGTCGGCGAGGCCCTTGTCGACCTTGAGGAAGGGCACGACGTTCTTGACGTTCCAGAGGTAGGACGCCGTCGGCTGTCCCTCGACCTCGCGGTCCATCGTGTTCTCGAACAGGATCGCGCCGAGGATGCGATCGCCGCCGAATGCCGGGCTCGTCATGATGCGCGTGCGCATCTCGTGCACGATCGTGAACATCTCCTCGTCGTTCGACCAGGCGTCTTTGTCGATCCCGTACAGGCCGAGCGCCTTGGGCGTACTGCCGCCGCTCTGGTCGAGCGCGGCGATGAATCCGGGTGCTGTCCTGATCTTGTCCAGTTGTTGTGCGTTACTCACGGTAGCCTCTGTCACGTTCTTTGGTGGGGTTGGTGGCGCGATTCTACCGCATCCAGCCGCGGTGTCGACGGTTGCGCCCGCTGGCGCGACGCAGGAGAACGCGCCGAAAAATAGGCATAATGGGGAACTCGCCGTTCCGGCAAACGCTCAAACTCAGGCAATATGCGCACAACCGGACTGATACTCGCTGTGGCCTTGCTGGCCCCGACACTCGCGTCCGCCCAGAACGGCGGCCCCGGCAACGCCGCGGTGACGGTGGAGACGGCCGAGGTCACGCTCAGCGAACTCGCCTCGTGGGTCAAGGCCGTCGGCACGCTGGCCGCTGAGGCATCCGCCACCCTGCGCGCCGAGGTACCCGGCCAGATCCTCGCCGTTCATTTCCGCGAGGGCCAGCCGCTCAAGAAGGGCGCCCCGCTCTATTCGATCGAGGCAACGGTCCTCGAGGCCGAGGTCAACGAAGCGCGCGCCAACGCGAGCCGCAGCGAGGCCGCGCTCAAGCGCGCCGAGGAGCTGTTTGCGAAGCAGCTGATCTCGGGCACTGACTACGATGCCGCCCGCGCGAACTACGACGTCGACGTCGCCCGCCTGCGTTCGTCACAGGCACGCCTGTCGAAGACCGTTATCCGCGCGCCGTTCGACGGCTTCGTCGGACTGCGGCGCATCAATATCGGCGACTACGCGACGATCGGCCAGGAACTCGTCGACGTCGTGCAGCTCGACCCGCTGCGCGTGGCATTCAGCGTGCCCGAGACGCTGTTGCCCAAGGTCCAGCCGGGGCTGCCGATATCGATCTCGGTGGACGCCTACCCGGGCGAGGTCTTCACGGGCGAGATAACCGCCGTCGCGCCCAAGTCCGACGTTCAGGGGCACAGCCTGGAGGTGCGCGCCAGCCTGCCGAACGAGCGCCTCAAGCTTCGGCCCGGCCTGTTCGTGCGCATCGATGTGTCGCTCGGGACCAAGACCGACGCGGTCGTGATCCCGGAGCAGGCGATCTGGCCGGTCGGCCAGCACAAGACCGTCTACGTCATCGTCGACGGCAAGGCGCACCAGCGCATCGTGACGATCGGCGAACGCCAGCCCGGTGCCGTCGAGATTACCAACGGCCTCGAAGCCGGCGAGATCATCGTCACGGCCGGCCAGATGAAACTGTACGAAGGCGCCAGCATTCGCGTTGCCGGCGGCAACCAGAGCGCGGCGAACTAGGCCGTCTCCTGCAATGAAACTCGCGGAAACCTCGATTCGTCGTCCCGTCCTCGCGACGGTGATGAGCCTGATCATCGTGCTGGTTGGACTGATCTGCTACGACCGGCTCGCTGTGCGGCTGATCCCGAACGTGGACGAACCGATCGTTACGGTGTCGACCTCCTACCCCGGCGCGAATGCCCGCGTCATCGAGTCGCAGATCACGAAGCCCATCGAGGACGTACTGTCGGGCATCGAGGGCGTCGATTTCATCAACAGCATCAGTCGGGCCGAGAGCAGCCAGGTCAGCGTGCGCTTCACGCTCGCCCGCGATCCCGATTCGGCGGCGAGCGACGTCCGCGACCGGGTCGCTCGCGCCCGCGGCGCGCTGCCCGAGGAAGCGAACGACCCGATCGTGCAGAAGCAGGAAGCGGACGCGCGGCCGATCATCTATCTCGCCTTCTCGTCGGATCGCCACGACCTCATGGACATCGCGGACGTCGCTATCCGGCTCGTCAAGGACCGCATCCAGACCATCCCCGGTGTTGCGGAGGCCCAGGTCTACGGCAATCGTTACGCGATGCGCGTGTGGCTGCAGCCGGACAGGCTGGCCGGCTACGAACTGACGCCGCTCGACATCGAGCGTGCGCTGCGTGCGCAGAATATCGAGGTGCCGGCGGGGCGCGTCGAGAGTTACGAGCGCGAGTTCACGGTGCTCGCCGAGACCGACCTGCGCGAACCCCAGCAGTTCCGGGACATCGTCGTCAAGGAGACGGACACGTTCCTCGTCCGGCTCGGCGACGTCGCCCGCGTGGAACTCGGCGCAGACTTCTCGCGCTTCCGCGCACGCTTCAACGGAAGGAACGCGGTGCCACTCGGTGTCGTCAAACAGGCAGTAGCCAACCCGCTCGACATTTCCCGCGCCTTGCAGGAAATCCTGCCACAGATCACGAGCACGCTCCCCGAGGGCATGCGTGTAGAGATTGCACACGACAGCACGATATTCATCGACCGTTCGATCCACGAGGTTTTCATCACGGTCATCGAGGCGGCCGTGCTGGTCGTGCTCGTCATTTTCCTGTTCCTGCGCGAATGGCGTGCCGTCGTGATTCCGCTGGTGACCATCCCGGTATCCCTGATCGGTGCGTTCGGGCTGATGTACCTGTTCGGCTTCACGATCAATACGCTGTCCCTGCTCGCGATGGTGCTCGCCATCGGCCTCGTCGTGGACGACGCCATCGTCATGCTCGAGAACATCTACCGGCACATCGAGAGCGGCATGAAGCCGCTCGAGGCGGCGTTCCGCGGCAGCCGTGAGATTGCCTTCGCAATCGTCGCGATGACGATCACCCTGTCGGCGGTCTACCTGCCGTTCGCGTTTTCGACGGGTCGCAGCGGCCGCCTGTTCGTCGAGTTTGCGCTGACGCTCGCCGGCGCCGTGCTCGTCTCGGGTTTCGTGGCACTGACGCTGTCACCGATGATGTGCTCGAAGCTGCTGCGGCACGACCGGAAGCACGGCCGGTTCTATGAGTTCGGGGAGCGGGTCCTGAAAGGCCTGGACAGGCGCTACAATCGCGCCCTCGGCTTCCTGCTCGACCGGCGCTTCGCGGTTTTGAGCGTCGGGCTCCTGATCATCGCCGGGATGGTCGCCCTGTTCTCGACGTTACCGGAGGAACTCGCGCCCGCGGAAGACCAGGGATCGATCATGGGCATCGGTTCCGCACCGGAGGGCGCGACGATCGAATACACCGACCGCTACATGCTGCAGGCCGTGGACATGATGGCGGCGCTCCCGGAACAAGACCGGTATTTCGGATTTGTCGGCTGGAACGGGGTTACCAATGCCATTACGTTCGTCAAGTTCGTCGACTGGCGCGAGCGCGAACGCAGCACCCAGCAGATTGCCGGCGAGCTGTTCCCGCAATTCGCCGGCATTGCCGGTATCCGGGCGTTCCCGATCACGCCGCCTCCCCTCGGCGTACGCGACTTCGGCCAGCCCGTGCGGTTCGTCGTCCAGACGACGGGCACCTGGGAGCAACTCGACAACATCGTGAACCGGCTGATCGTCAAGATCGGCGAGAACCCCAACCTCACCAATCCCGACTCCGACCTCAAACTCAACAAGCCGGAGCTGAGAATAGACGTCAACCGCGAGAAGATCGCCGCCGTCGGCGCATCGGTCTCCGACGTCGGCCGGACGCTCGAAACCATGCTGGGCGGCCGCAACGTCACGCGATTCAAGATGGGTTCGGAACAGTACGACGTCATCGTCCAGCTCGAGGACGACGCGCGCCGAACCCCGGGCGATCTGAGCAATATTTTCGTGCGCGGCGCCGGCAATTCGATGATCCAGCTGCAGAACCTCGCAACGATCACGGAGACCGTCGCAGCAAAGGAACTGAATCACTTCAACAAGCTGCGCGCCGCGACCGTTTCCGCGGGTCTCGCCCCCGGTTACTCGATGGGCGAGGCCATCACGTGGCTCGAAAACGCCCTCGATGAGGTGGCTCCGGAAGCCCTCTACGACCTGTCAGGACAGTCCCGCGAATTCCGGGAATCGGCGACCGGCGCGTCCGTGATGATCGTGCTGGCATTGTTCTTTATCTACCTCGTGCTGGCCGCGCAGTTTGAGAGCTTCATCGATCCGTTCATCATCCTGGTGTCCGTGCCGCTCGCGATGTTCGGCGCCTTTCTGTGCCTCGCCACGATCAACTACGGCAACGAGGCGAACTGGTGGCAGATGTCCGCCTCGTGGAATATCTACACGCAAATCGGAGCGGTCACGCTGATCGGCCTGATCTCGAAACACGGCATCCTGATCGTCGAGTTCGCGAACCAGCTCCGCGCCCAGGGATACGAGAAGCGCGACGCCGTGCTGCAGGCGGCCAGCCAGCGGCTGCGGCCCATCCTGATGACGACGGGCGCCATGGTGCTTGGCGCGGTTCCCCTTGCCTTCGCCGACGGCGCCGGAGCCGAAGCCCGCCACCAGATCGGCTGGGTCATCGTCGGCGGCCTGAGTTTCGGCACGGTTTTCACCCTGTTCATCGTACCGGTCGTGTACCTGCTGCTCGCCGGGAAACACGCCCAACTGCCGGAAACGACCGCGACGACGGCAACAACAAGCCCTGCAACTGCCTGAACTGTATTATCCTCCCTGAATGCTGAGCCTTGCCGGAATTGCGGCGGGGATCGCGGTACTGATCGGCGGCGGCACCCTGCTCGTGCGCGGCGCGTCCGATATCGCGACTCGCCACCATATTTCGCCCATCGTCGTCGGTCTCGTGATCATCGGCTTCGGCACGAGCGCGCCCGAGCTCGTCATCAACATACTCGGCGCCTTGTCCGGCCAGACCGAACTCGCTTTCGGCAATGCGGTCGGTTCCAACATCGCAAACCTCGGCCTGATCCTCGGCATCTCTGCCCTGATCATGCCGATCGCGATCGAGAGCAGCATCGTGCGCAGGGAGCTCCCGCTGCTGTTGCTCGCGACCACGATGATCACGGTCCTGGCCCTCGACGGACCGCTCGAAGGCCGTCCGGCCGTAATCGGGCGGAGCGATTCTTTCGTCCTGCTGCTCGTTTTTTCGATCTTCGTCTACATCACGGTGCTGGACATGATGCGCGTGCGCGACCAGGACTCGCTGCTGACCGGGATCGCGGGTCACTCGCGCGTCGTTGCACCGGCCGCGGCGCGCGTGCCCTGGCTGATCGTTACCGTGGGTATCGTCCTGCTGTTCGCCGGCGGCGAATTGACGATCCGCAGCAGCACGGTCTTTGCCGGGCACGTGGGCGTTCCGACGTCCGTGGTCGGCCTGTTCATCGTTGCGCTCGGCACCAGCATGCCCGAGCTCGTGACCTGCATCATCGCGGCAATGCGCGGTCAGCCCGACCTCGCACTCGGCAACGTGGTCGGATCGAACATTTTCAATGCGCTCGTCGTGCTGCCCGCGGCCGGGCTGATCAGCAAGATCAGCGTGCCGGCCGGCGGAATCGGCGACCTCATCGCTTCATGGCTGCTGGCGGCCGTCCTGATCCCCGTGTTCTTCCTCGGGCGAGCCCGGCTCGGCCGCGGTATGGGGCTGCTGTTTCTGGCGTCGTACGGCGGGTACGTGGTCTTCAGGGTATTCGCCACCTGAGGCAGACACCGCGGATCGTGGCGGCAGCGCTGCGATTACGTGCGTCTTCCGGGTGCCGCAACAAATGCGCTCTACTAGGTGCCGAGGTCGCGCGCCACGATGCCGTCGATCGCCGAGTAGGCCGACAGGATGGCGCCCTCCTGCCACCCCTGCAGGATGCTCAGGTGCTCGCCCGCGAAAAAGACGTTGTCATCGGCCGCCAGCAGGACCGACGCCGCCGAGGTGCCCCAGCCGCCGAGCTGGTACGGCACTTTCTGCCAAGCGACGCTGATGCCGTTACTCGCCTCGGCAGAAAATTGGGGATGGACGCTGGACGCCTGCGTAGCCGTCGCGTCGAGCCGTTGCTGCGGCAGAATACCGGTGAAGGTGCTGCCCGCGGAGCCGCCGAATATGTAGGCACCGATGACGATGCCGGTGGCATCGTGATAGCCGTGGTTCGGGTACCAGATCTGCGTGATGTCCTGGTCGGTCCAGGAGATGCCGCCGTAGATGTTGTGATCGCGCTCCCAGAAGCGCGCGGACTGGAACGCGACACGGACCGCCGACGAGTATTGAAAGCCCGCGATTTCGGCCTGGTGCGCGGCCGAAAAGTCGTTCGGAATCGTCGCGAGCACCGTGGCCGGAATCGTGACGATGCAGTAGTCGCTGTCGATAGACGTCGACGTACCGAAGCGATCCTCGTAAACGACGCGCGTGCCGGTTGCCGTCTTGCGAATCTCGGTCACCCTGGCTTCATATGTCGTGACACCGGCGACCCTAACTTCGAACGCACGCGCGATGTTGTCCATGCCGCCGACCGGCTGCAGCATCGTCGGCTGCTGGTTGAAGCCCTGCGAGAAAGACAGCCGCAATTCCCAGAAAAAGTCCGTGACGAGCTGCTGCAGATCCCTCGTCGGCAACAGTTCGCCGCGCCGGCGACTGCCTGTGTTCTCGTGCCCCGGATAACCCGCCCGCGATGTCCCAATGTAGTTGTTGGCGATGTCGAGATCACCGTACTGGCGCAACATCGCGAGGAGGTTGGCCTTGTCTGCCGCCGTCAGCTCCTGATCCAGCGCATTCTGGTTGATCGCCGTCGACAACAGCCGGGCAATGCCGCCCCGGGTATCGGCCATGAGTGTCCTCGCGACCTGCGGCTGTCCGCCAAATGCGTTCGGTGAATGCAGCCAGGCGCCGCGGTTGTCGTTGGTGAACGTCTCCAGTGCAACACCGAATTCACGGCAGTAGCCGAGCAGGAATTCATGGTGCTGCGCGATGCGTGAAGGTCCGGCGTTGAAGTACAGGTTGTCGTCGACGTCGAACTGGCAGGTCTGCATCGAGTCGACTTCGGTGACCACGTCGCCGGCACGGATAGTTCTCACCCGCCCCCCTGCCGTTGCCCGTGCTTCGAGGATCGTGCAGGTATACCCGAGTTTCGCCAGTTCGTGGGCCGCTGTCATGCCGGCAATCCCGGCGCCGAGTATGGTCACCGTTCTGCCGTTTCCAACGTTGGCCGGCCAATCGCCGGGCCTGGGGGAGCCCGGACGCGGGGCCGGAGGCGGCGGCGTGACTCCGGGTGCCGGCGCTGCCGACGAGGAGCCACAGCCCGCTACGGCCGTACCCAGCCCCATCGCCAGCATCGCGCGCAGCATGGCGGAGCCGCCTACGGCTCTGCCGATCGAGGCCAGGAACTCCCGCCGTGCGATTCCGCGATTGCTGTTGGACATGCCGCGACCAGTATCGCTCAAATAGCGGGCCTGCGACAGCGGGCCTGGTCATCAGGGCGGGTGTTCGCAACGGCCGCCTGATATGGCCATTTTCCCCTATACACAAAAGCCCCGGATCAAGGGTACGGTCAGATGGTTGCCAGAGGGTTTGAAGCATGGCCCATACGACGCTGAAGACAAGCTACTCCGCTCTGACCGACCGGCTGAACCGTTTTCCCCAGGGCGCGCCCCCGTCTGATCTGCTCTTCGAGATCCTGTCGATGTTGTTCAGCGAGGAAGAGGCCGGCCTCGTTTCACTGATGCCGATCAGGCCATTTACCGCAAAAAAAGCCAGCCGAATCTGGAAGAAGAGCCTTGTCGAAACGCAGAACATTCTGGATGAGTTGGCCGACAGGGCCATCCTGGTCGATTTCGAGCAGCACGGTGAGACGGTTTATGCGCTGCCGCCGCCGATGGCCGGTTTTTTCGAGTTCTCGCTGATGCGAGTCCGCGATGATATCGATCAAAAACTGCTAAGCGAGCTATTTCATGAATACATGAACGTGGAGGAAGATTTCATCCGGGAGCTGTTTACTCGCGGTGAAACCCAGTTGGGGCGAGCCTTCGTGCACGAACCTGCTTTGTCCAAGGAAAACGCATTGCATGTGCTGGACTACGAGCGGGCCAGCGAGGTGATCGAATCAGCGAGCCATATTGGTGTGGGCCGCTGTTACTGCCGGCACAAGATGGAACACATGGGCAAGGCGTGCTCGGCACCGCAGAACATTTGCATGACCTTCAACACCACCGCGTCCTCGCTCACGCGGCACGGTGCTGCGCGTGCCATCGACAAGAAGGAATGTCACGATCTGTTGGAAGAGGCCTATGACAACAACCTGGTGCAGTTCGGCGAGAATGTACGCGAGAGCGTCAATTTTATCTGTAACTGCTGTGGTTGCTGCTGCGAGGCAATGATCGCCGCACGGCGCTTTGCCATTCTCAACCCCGTGCACACGACCAACTTCATCCCGGCCATAGATGAGGAAACCTGCAATGGCTGCGGCAAGTGCGTCAATGTCTGCCCCGTCGAAGCGATGACCCTGGTTTCTGCCCATGACCCCGACAAGCCGAGGATGAAAATAGCCCGGTTGAACGATGATCTTTGTCTGGGCTGCGGCGTGTGTGTACGCAGCTGTAACAAACACAAAAGTCTGTCCTTGGCATCGCGGCCGAAGCGCGTGCTTACGCCACTGAACGGAACACACCGGGCCGTCGTCATGGCCATTGAGCGCGGAAAGTTACAGAACCTGATCTTCGATAACCAGGTCTTGTGGAGCCACCGCGCCATGGCCGGGGTGCTCGGTGTGATTCTGAAGCTGCCGCCGGTCAAACAGGTTCTGGCCAGTGAACAGCTCAGGTCCCGCTACCTCGAAAAGCTGATCGGATACACGAAGCACTAGGCAGCGCTCCGCCCTTGGCTCGCCTCCTGTCTCGGCGGTCTTCGCAGCACAATCGAACTTCGCACCGTGAATGGCCACCCGATTCATTAATCAGCAATTCATCAGGAAAAATTTGGCTGGCGATCAGGGCACGGCTGAACACGCAACGCATCCTGCACCCATGTCGAAACGCAGACGCGAGGGTCGAACATGGATTTAGCAAGGATTCTGCTCATTTTTTTACTATTGTTGACAGGCACCATCGTGCAAGATGCTGACGCGCAGAATTACTCAGCCCTGAGTGCACGTATTCACTACCACGGTGGCGAGGACAGCATTCCGGCCGGTACGCCCGGGCGGTTCCGTGTGTCGATTGACAACGGCGGACCTGATACCTCGACTAACACCAGAGTCTGGTTTGCCTGGTTCCGGTCCGGCCTAGCTGGCACGACGTCCCACAGCTACACGGCCCGGCCCAGTCAGGGTATGTGCTCTCCCGTACACACGCCGGATCCCGATTGCTACCTCGATATGATATCTGTTGGCGGCACAGCGACCATCGAAGTCGAAGGGCAGACGGACCCCGGTCGACTTAGCTGGTACACGCTTCGGGTTTGGGTAGAAAGTGACCAGGCGGCCAAGACCATGCTTGCCGAATTCAGCAAGGGAAGTTCGGTCACCATTGCCGAGTCTGGTGGTGGTTCATTTGGGTGGCCGTTAATTGTCGCGATGCTGGCGATAGCCTCAATACGACGTCGGGGTTTGTCTCGGCAGGGCTAACATGATTGGCGGAGAGGGGGGGATCGGCGCTGCGCGCCCGGGCATACCGCTTCGCGGCTGTGCCCGTCGAACAGGGACCTCATCCTCCACCGCACTCGGCCAGAACAAATTAAGGTGTCAGTCACCCAATTTGAAATTGGGTGACTGACACCTTAATTCGTTGTGGCGGAGAGGGGGGGATTCGAACCCCCGGTACGCTATAAACGTACACCCACTTTCCAGGCGGGCACCTTAAACCACTCAGCCACCTCTCCGAATTTTCTCGTCTCTAGCTCCCGGGCCGGATCATTGGCGGCATGTCCACGCACTTGCCGGGGGCCGGGCTCGGCGTATTCGGGTCCGCCTTCGGGATCGGCATCTCGCGTAACGCATCGAGCTGATCGAGCCCGTCGGGCACCACGATGCGCTTGCCGACCGTGCGATTCTGATACTTCAGATCCGTGTCGCAGTCGACTTCCTTGGTGTCGTTGCCGCCACAGGCCGCCAATGACGCGCTCAGCGCCAGCACGGCACAAAGCCGACTCCTTCTCATGCTCTATCCTCCAGGTTCACGCCGGCCAGGCGCATCGCGGCCCGCATGTCCGCGTGGTGTTTTTCCGAAAACGGCGTCAGCGGCAGCCGGATATGCGGTTCCATGAATCCCATCTCGCTCACCGCCCACTTGACCGGGATCGGGTTGGACTCGATGAACAGCATCTTGTTCAGCGGCTGCAGCGTGTCGTCGAGCGCCCTGGCTTCGTCCGCCCTGCCCTCGGCCGCCAGGCGGCAAAGCGTCGCGACCTGCCGCGGCGCCACGTTGCCGCTGACCGTCACGACGCCGTGGCCGCCCTGTTCGATAAACGCCCGCAGCGTGAAATCGTCGCCACTGTAAAGTCGGAAACTGTCGTCGACGAGTGCCTGGATCTGTTGCAGCCGTTCGAGGTTGCCGGTCGCTTCCTTCACGCCGAAGATGTTCTCGTGGCCGGCGAGGCGTGCAATCGTCTCGGGCAACAGGTCGGCCACGGTTCGCCCCGGCACGTTGTACATCAGCAGCGGCTTGTCGATCGCATCGGCAATGGCCGAGTAATGCCGAAACAGGCCTTCCTGCGTCGGCTTGTTGTAGTAAGGCACGACAGCCATGTAGGCGGCGATGCCGGAACCGGCCACGGCGAGCGAGAGCTCGATCGACTGCTCGGTCGAATTCGAGCCCGTCCCCGCAATGACCGGGATGCGGCCGTCGGCGATCTCCACGGCGCGTCCGATCAGCTCCACGTGTTCAGGACGCCGCAGCGTCGGCGATTCGCCCGTCGTGCCAGCGATCACGAGCCCGCCCGAACCCTGCTCGACATGAAAGTCGATCAGGCGCTTGAGACTGGCGTAATCGACCCGATTCTCCCCGTCGAACGGGGTCACCAGGGCGACCAAACTGCCTTGAAACACGATTGATCCTCGCCACGAATGAGGCGGCGATGTTACTGTTCATGTCCGGTGCTGGCAAGGGCCAGCCGCGGCGCTACTCTGGATCAGGATATTTCTACGTAAATGCCACAACTTATTGTTATTTCAGCGATCGGCGCGGATAGAACCGGCGTCGTCCAGGATCTGACCAAGGTGATCCTCGCCTGCGGCGGCAACATCGAGGAAAGCCGCATGACGACGCTCGGCCGCGAATTCGCGATGCTGCTGCTCGTTTCCGGAAACTGGCACACGCTGAGCCGCCTCGAGCAGGGACTCGACAAGCTGTGCCAGTCGGGCGATCTCTCGGTGTCCATCCGGAAAACGGACGCGAAGCTCGTCGAGGAAGATCGCATGCCGTACGCCGTCGACGTCGTGGCCCTGGACCAGCAGGGGATCGTGTTCAACCTCGCGAATTTCTTCGCGTCGCGCGACATCGAAATCGCGGACGCGGCGACGCGATGCTACGCGGCAGCGCATACCGGCGCACCGATGTTCGCCGTGCAAATGACCGTCAACGTACCGTCGTCGATTCAGGTGGCCCAGCTTCGGGACGAGTTCCTCGAACTCTGTGACCGCCTGAACTTCGACGCCATCCTGGAGCCCGTCAAGGGCTGACCGGGCCAACGGCCCAATCACCCGGAGGAGAGCTGTGAGCGCACCCCGCATGAATCGCGTCGTCCGCGACTTCACCGCCGCCGCAACCGGCGACAAGACCGTCCGCCTGAAGGATCTGCGCGGCAAGAACGTCGTCATCTACTTCTACCCGAAAGACAGCACCCCGGGCTGCACGACCGAGGGCCGCGACTTCAGCGCCCTGCACAGCAAGTTCAAGCGTGCCAACACCGTGCTATTCGGCGTATCCCGGGACAGCATCGCCTCGCACGAGAAGTTCAAGGCCAAGCAGGGTTTCACCTTCGACCTGCTGTCCGACCCGGACGAGACGCTTTGCAGGCAATTCGACGTCATCCAGGAGAAGTCGCTGTACGGCCGCAAGTTCATGGGCGTCGTGCGCAGCACCTTCCTGCTCGACGCCGACGGCAAGCTGCGCCGGGAATGGCGCAACGTGAAGGTCGCGGGGCATGCCGAGGAGGTTCTCGAAGC
>JBFGYM010000031.1:0-16777 GCA_041587435.1 Woeseiaceae bacterium | reverse complement strand
CAGGTAGACGTAGCTCTCGCCGAGGAAGTCGGTCGTCGGGTCGCTGACCAGCAAGTGCAGGTTGTCGCCCATCAGTTTCGCAAGCCAGGTGGCGCGCGCGACGACCTGCTCGGGGTAATTGTCGAACTCGACGACGCAGAGTATGTTGCGGCTCATGGATCACCTCCTCGCAACTTTGCACTGTTAGCGTACTCCGCGATTATTACGGTTTCACTTCGTACAACTACGAATTGGCAACGCTGACGTATAAGAGGCGAATCGCCGTCAGCGTGACGAGCGCACGAAAAACGAAGCGAAACGTGCGTTCGGAGATGCGGTCGACGACCTGCTTGCCGACCCAGGTCCCGAGGAACGCCGCCGCCACCGACAGCGCGATGACCAGCAGGTACGGCCCGTAGTCGAAGCCATTGAGCGCGTATCCCGAGATCTTGAAAATGCCCATGCCGGTCAGCGCAACGGCCATCGTGCCGAGAACCTGGCGGCGGTCCAGCCCCGTGTGCAGGATGACCGCGTGCAGCAACGCGCCGTAGGCGAACAGCGTCGACAGGAAGGAATGCACGAAGCCGACGATGACCCAGGGATGGCGAATCCGCGGCCGCCAGCGGATTCCCGGCAGCCAGATCGCGACCAGCATGACCACCGCGATAGCGGCCGCGATGATCTTGTCCGGCAGTTCGAAGTAGAGGCGCGACGCGATCGCGACGGCCACCACGCTGCCGGCGAGGAACGGCCCCGCGATGCGCCATTCGACGTGCCGCCGGAACACGATCGCACGCGACGCCGTCGAGCCGATCAGGAGCGTCGAGTGAATCGGCACGATGGCGGTGACCGGCAGGACCGTGCTCGTGATCGCCAGGATGATCATGGCCCCGCCGGACGAGAACGCGGCATTGCTGACGGCCGCGAGGAAACTGCCGAGAACGATGACGCTCCACGCAATCTCGCTGGCAACCAACGTCGCTGGCAGATCCATGCTTCCTCCCGGCGCCCGCGCGGTCGTGCCGGGCGTGCCGTCAGAGTACGTGCAACGCGACGCTCATGAAATGGCAAATGCCGCCGCCGAGCACGAAGACGTGCCAGACGGCATGGTTGAACGGCAACCGGTCGAGCGCGTAGAACACGGCCCCGACCGAGTAGCTGATGCCGCCGGCGATCAGCCAGGCCATGCCGTTCGGGCCGATCGCGGCCGCGACCTGCGGCGCCGCGACGACGATCAGCCAGCCCATGGCGAGATAGCTGGCCAGCGCGAGCCGCGGGAACCGGTTGCGTAGCCAGAGCTTCTTGATGATCCCGGCCGTGGCAAGTGCCCAGATCGTCCCGAACAACCACCAGCCGGTGTGGCTGCGCATCGCGACGAGCAGGAACGGCGTGTAGGTTCCGGCGATCAGCAGATAAATCGCGCAATGGTCGAGCAGTTTGAAGATCTCGCGGTGCCTTGACGCGTGCATCGAATGATAGACCGTGGACGCGAGGAACAGCAGGATCAGCGTGGCGCCGTAAACCGTGCTGGCGGCGATGCGCCACGGATCGGCGGCCGAGATCGACACGTACAGCATCCACGACAGGCCGATGATGCTGAGGACGACGCCGAGGCCGTGCGTCAAGGCATGCACGACTTCTTCGGCAACGCTGTATTCGGAACCGGGTTTGCCGTTGCGCATGCCGTACATCATAACGGCATCGCGAACGGCGCACATTCGATTTCGCGCCAAATCGCATCGCCTGTAGAATGCCCGGAAAATCAACCGGACATCGCCATGACACGTACCCGCACCCTCGCCCTGCTGTTCGCCGTCGCCACCCTGGCGGCCTGCGCCGGCGCGGGCTCGCGCGACGGCACCGTGACGCTCACCGTCATCGGGCTCAACGATGTGCACGGCCAGCTCAACGCGTCGGGAGACAATGGCGGACTCGTGGATATCTCGGCCTACGTCAATGCCCTGCGCCGCCTGCGCGCCACAGAGGGCGGTGCCGTGCTCGTCGTCGACGCCGGGGACATGTGGCAGGGCACGCTCGAGTCGAACCTGGTCGAGGGCGTGTCGATGGTCGAGGCCTACAATGCGCTCGGCGTTGCAGCCGCGGCCATCGGCAACCACGAATTCGATTTCGGCCCCGTGGGTGAACGCGCGATTCCCGAGGGCCCCGGCGACGACCCGCGCGGCGCGCTCAGGCAGCGCGCCCGCGAGGCAAGCTTCCCGTTGCTCGCCGCCAACCTCGTCGATGAGACGACGGGCGGTCCCGTCGCCTGGGACAACGTCAAGTCCTCGCATGCCGTGGATGCCGGCGGCGTCCGGGTCGGCATCGTCGGCGTGATGACCGAGTATGCGCTGCACACGACGATCGCCGCGAACACGGTCGGGCTGCGCGTCGCGCCGCTGGCCGAGGCCATCACGCGCGAGGCCCGCGAGCTGCGCGCGGACGGCGCCACGCTCGTCATCGTCGTCGCCCATGCCGGCGGTCGCTGCGGCGACGTCGCCGATCCCCGCGACACCTCGTCCTGCGACCTCGACAGCGAGATCATCCGTGTCGCGCGCGACCTCGATGCCGGCGTCGTCGACCACATCTTCGGCGGGCACCTCGACCACGAGATCGCGCACGAGTTCGACGGCGTCTCGGTCACGACCAACCTGTCGCGCGCGGCCTCGTTCGGCCGGGTCGACTTCCGCATCGATCGCGCCACGGGGTCAGTCGTCGAACGCAGGATGTTTCCGCCGCAGCGAAACGTGCTGCCGCGCCCCGAGCGCTATGAAGGCATCGCGCTCGAGCCCGATGGGCGCGTCGCGACGGTCGCGGCCATGGCCGCGAACCTCGCGGCCGAACTCAGGGACCAGCCGCTCGGCGTGACGCTCGAGGCGCCGTTTTCGCTCGGCGACGACATGGAACTGCCGCTCTACAATCTCGTCACCGAGGCACTGCTCGAGTCCTTCGACGTCGACGTCGTGCTGCACAACGTGCGCGGCGGCCTGCGCCGGGGACTGCCGGCCGGCGACCTCACCTACGGCGACGTATACGAGATGTCGCCGTTCGACAACGTCGCGACGCTCCACGAGTTGTCGGGCGGCGAACTGCGGCGCATCCTCGAGGCCCAGGCGCGGCAGCGACGCAAAGTCGGTTTTGCCGGCCTGCGCGTCTTCGTCGAATGCCCCGCCGGCCATCCCGTCGTCCGCATGGTCGGCGACGACGGCCGGGAGATCCGTGACGGGGACCGCGTGACGGTACTGGCGAACGACTACCTTGCCCTCGGCGGCGACGGCATCATGACGCCGGCCATTCCCGAGGGCGGCTTCGAGCTGCGCATGGACCAGCCGCGGACGCGCGATGCGCTCGTCGAGTGGTTCCGGCGTCGCGGCGGTCGCCTGGACCCGGCCGACTGGGCGAGCCACGAGCGACCGAAGTGGAACCTGCCGAACCCGCCCGACCGTTGCCGGATCTGAAAACCCGATGCCGCGTTCCCTGATCCCGGCCGTCGCACTCCTCGCCGGTGCGGCGGCACAAGCCAGCGAGGACATCCTCGAGGAGATCACGATCGTCGGCGCGCGCCGCGCCGCCGACACGAAGCAGGTGGCCCTGTCTGTTTCGGCCGTGAGCGGCGACGAGATCGACGACGCGAAACTCGCGACCGACGCGCTCGCGTCGCTGCTCGGCGTGACCGTGCAGCAGACGACACCGGGCCAGGGCGCGGCGATCGTGCGCGGTCTCAAGGGGTCGGCCGTCCTGCATCTCGTCGACGGCGTGCGCCTCAGCAACGCGATCTTCCGCTCGGCACCCACGCCGTGGTTCGCGCTGGTGCCGGCCACGTCGATCGAACGTATCGAAGTCGTGCGCGGCACGCCGGCCGCCCTGTATGGCAGCGAGGCGGTCGGCGGAGTCGTCCAGTCCGTGTCGCGGCTGCCGCAGTTCGACGGCGATACGATCGGCTTCGCACGCGATGTCTCCGTCGGCTTCGATTCCGCGGAACTCGAGCGCTCGGTGCGCGCCTCGCTGGACGCCGGCACGCGCCGCCTCGCGGCGTCGGTCAGCACCGAGTACCTGCGTACCGGGGACCGGCGTGTCGGGGGCGGCATGCGCGTCGGACCGAGCGGCTATACCGCCAGCGCCCTGCGCGGTGTCGTGCGCGGCACGCCGCGCGACGGACGGCGCTGGTTCGTCGACTTCCACTACCTGGAGCAGCCGGAGACGCCGCGCGTCGACGAACTCGTGCCGGGATTCGGCCAGGACGAGCCATCGTCCTCGGAATTCGTCTTTGCGCCGAACCGGCGCGTCTTCGCGCACCTGCAATCCGAGCACGACTGGGGCGGCCTCGACTGGCGAATCGACGCGGCCTGGCAGCGCATTGACGACGACCGGATATCACGTGACTTCGGCGCCGCGGAACGGCGCTTCGAGGACAACCGCAGCGACCTATACGGGCTCACGATCAGCGCCGCCGGGACCACCGGGGCCGCGTCGTGGATTGTCGGGGCCGACCTCTACCACGACGAGGTGCGCAGCGCGCGCAGCGCCGTCGACATGGCGACGGGCGCAGCCGCCAGTCTCGCGCCGCGTTTCCCCGACGGTGCAACGATCACCCAGGGCGGGTTGTTCGCGAGCAGCGGCTGGAGCATCGGGCGGCGGCACCGACTCACGCTGGGTGCACGGCACACCGGTGTCGTCATCGAGCTGCCCGACGGCACGTCGATCCGGCCGGGTCGCCTGAGCGCCGATGTCGGCTGGATCGTCACGGCCCGCGATGGACTGCAGTTCGTTTTGAATGCGGGCTCGGGCTTTCGCGCGCCGAACATCGCCGATCTCGGCACCCTCGGAGACCGGCCCGGCAATCGCTTTAACATCCCGAATGCCGGGCTCGCCGCCGAGCGCGTCGTGCACGGCGACGTCGGGCTGCGTTACCGCGACGGGCGCGTGACGGCCGAGGTGGCGATCTTCGCGCTGCGCTATTCCGACCGCATCGTGTCGATCGCGACGGGCGGCACGACCCCGGAGGGACGCGACATCGTGCAGAGCATCAATGCGGCGTCATCGACGCTGCAGGGCATGGAAGCCGGCGTGTCGGTCGAACTGCTCGACGGCATCGAGGTGCGCGCCGTGCTCAACTACGTGCGCGGCACGCAGACCGTCGACGGCAGCGAGGAACCTGCCGACCGGGTGCCGCCGCTGAATGGCCGCCTCGAGTTGCGCACGGACTTCGGCGGCAACTGGCAGCTCGAAACCCGGCTGGTGGCCGCCGCCCGGCAGGACCGGCTGAGTGCACGCGACGTCGGCGACGTCCGCATCGACCCCGCCGGCACGGCGGGCTGGGTAACGGTCGGCGCGCGTGCGCGATGGTCCGGCGAATCGGGATGGCGTATCGACATCGGCGTCGACAACGCCCTCGACCGTCGATTCCGCGTGCACGGCTCCGGCATCGATGCGCCGGGCCGCAACCTGTCCGTCGTGATTCGCCGCACCTGGTAGGTCGTTCAGGCGAGTTCCTCGTCGATCGTCGCCTCGATCGCCGATCGAATCGGTCCTTCCATGAGCTTCAGCGCAAACCCGAGCCGTACATCGAGCTCGATAGTCTCCTCGTCGACGACGAGCTGCCCCGAAACGCCGTTGCCCTGCACGTGCAGCGCGTCACCCTGCCAGTTCGAGCGCAGGGAGAACTGCTGCTGGAGGTCCGCCGCGATGCGGTCGGCGCGCTTCCGCGCTTCGTCGAGCCCGAGATTGTGCCTGCGGCGAATCTTCAACTGCAGCCCTCCGGTGCGCCGGTCATTAGTGTGATCACCCTAATTCCAATAGCTAGAATTCAATCATCGAATCGGGGCGGGACCCCGGGAGACAGACAATGGCAAACAAGAAATCTACCAGAAAACAGGCAGATAACGATACACGGGCCGGCGAATTGGCCGAGCAACTCGAGCACGCTTTCATGGCGGGACTCGGGGCGCTGGCAGGCGCCCAGAAGAAGGGCGCCAAGACTTTCGATTCACTCGTCAAGGAAGGCGAGAAGTTCCGCAAGAAGGCCACCGCCCGTACCGAATCGTTGATCGACGACGTTCAGGATGCGATCCGCGACATGGCCGGTGAGGCCCAGTCGAAGGCCACCGGCCTGATCGACCAGGTGCGTGGCAAGTCGCGGCTCGACAAGCTGCAAAGCGCGTTCGACACGCGGGTTGCCGATGCCATGGACCGGCTCAACGTACCGAGCAAGAACGACATCGATGCCATCAACAAGAAGCTGAACAAGATTATTCGGCTTCTCGACGAACAGGGTAAGCCTGCGGCGAAAAAGACGACCCGCAAGCGCACCACCAAGAAACCGGCGGCGAAGAAAAAAGCCGCCAGGACCGTGAAGAAGACCAGCAAGTAGGATGAGTGACATGATCGACAAAGTTGAAGTAAAGAAAGCCCCGGAAGTGAAAGCTGCGGTAAAGAAAGCCCCGGTGCGGAAGGCCCCGGTGCGTAAAGCCAGGGCAGCAAAGCCGCGTGTCAAGAAAGCGGCGCCGGAAAAGACCGTCTTCGAGAAATTCGAGGGCAGCGTGATCGCGGTTCCGTTCAAGGCGGCCAACAAGACGTTCATGGCCAGCCTCGGACTGTTCGCCTACGTAACGCAGGAAATCGACAAGCAGTACAAGGCGTTCGACAAGAAGTTCACGAAGTACGCCAGGGACGGCGAGAAAGTGCTCGACGAATGGGAAGACCGCGTCGAGGACTTCCGCAAGGACGTCGAGAAGCGCGTCGATGACGTACGCGGACGCGTGCGCGAGACGTTCAAGAAGGCTGCCTGATCCCCCTTCGGCAGCCTGACAGAGAGTTGCCCGATTCCCCCTCCGGGCAAATTCTCGACTCGAAGGGCCGCGTTCGCGGCCCTTCTTTTTTTCAGGGGGCGTAATGGGCTGCGAGTTGCTCGATGTGGCCCGCCGCCGATGCCGCGCTGAGCGGATGCAGCACGCTCAGTATCGAACTCGCGACACGCAGCGCTGCGTCGTCCGCCGTGTGCGTGCCGCCGACGAGGGTGTCGAAGCGATCCGAAAAGAGCGCCGTCACGGCCAGGTTGCGCGACACGACGCGAGCGTCTTTTTCGCCGATCTCGAGCACGCCGGCTTCTGCGAGTCGGCGCAGGTAGATTTCGAACACGCCGCGCAGCGCGCGGGCGAATTGCCCGAGCACACGCCGCACCCTCGGGTAGGTCTCGGCGAGCGATTCGAGATCGCGGAACAGGAAGCGGTAGGCCGCCGTCAGCTCGAGCAGCAGGTGCAGGAAGACCCAGAAGTCGTCGATCGTCGATTCGTCGGCATCGGGCGGTTGCAGGACGCGGCCCGCGTCGGCCTGGAACTCGTCGAGCAGCGCGGCCACGATGTCGGCCTTCTTGCGGAAATGGTAGTGGAGATTGCCCGGGCTGATATCGACTTCATCGGCGATGTCGTTGGTCCGGGTGTTCGGCTCGCCGTGTTCGTTGAACAGCAGCAGGCTTGCCACCAGGATGCGCTGGCGCGTATCTCGGCTCATGGCCGTACGATGGGGTAATCGGCGCGGCGATTCAATGGCGTCGAAGCGCCCGCGCCGGTAGGTAAATATCCCTACGGGAATGCCAGATCCAACGTATTGCGATTTGCCAGCGCCTCAGCATGATACGCATCAGGATATTAGAATATTCGCGATTACGGATATACCGATTCCGGGCAGTCCCTAAGCAAGCAACCGCCAACATGCGCACGGCATCCCCAGTCGCGCTCACGACTACTGCCCGCGCCCTGGGTTCCACCGGGCCGAATCTACCCGTAAATCCGCGCCTCGCCGCTTTCGCACACACCCATCGGGAGTAACCACCATGACCTACAGGAATGGACTCATTACGCACGCCTTTCTCCTGCTTGTTCTCGGCTTCGGCTCAGGGCTCGCCGGCTGCGAGGGCAGCGACGGCGCTGCAGGGCGCGACGGGCAAGACGGCGCTGCCGGCACGCCCGGCGCCGACGGACAGGCGTGCTGGGACCTGAACGGTAACGGCGTCGCGGATCCGGAGGAAGACATCAACGGCGACGGCGTTGTCGACGTCTACGACTGCAATGCCTACGCCAGCGGCGCCTACGAGATCGCCCAGCTGCACGCGGGCTATTTTACCGAGCACCCCTACGACGGCACGGAATCGTGCCTGAACTGCCACGGCAAGCTCGCCGACGAATTGCTCGAGACGGCACACTTCACCTGGAAGGGCGTCGCCGACAACATCGTCAATGCGCCCCCGGGCACGCTGCACGGCAAGGTCGATATCCTCAACAACTTCTGTATCGCCGTGCCGAGCAACGAGGGGCGCTGCACGCAATGCCACGCCGGCTACGGCTGGAAGGACGGCGGTTACGACTTCGGCAATCCCGACAACATCGACTGCCTGGTCTGCCACGACCAGACGAATACGTACGCGAAGGCACCGAAGACCGCCGGCACGCCGGAACCGACGGTCGACCTGCAGGCCGTCGCGCGCAGCGTTGCGATGAACGGCGGCAAGCCGTCGATCGACAACTGCATCGACTGCCACGCCAAGGCCGGCGGCGGCAACAACGTCAAGCACGGCGACCTCGCCATGTCGCTGGCGAACACGACGCGTGACTTCGACGTGCACATGGGCACGGACGGCGGCCAGCTCGTCTGCGTCGACTGCCACCAGGTCAAGCGCGATGCCGAGGGCAACATGCTGTCGCACGGTATCGGTGGCATGCCGTACCACTCGATCGACGAAGGCAACATGAAGGATTGCGGCGACTGTCACGGCAGCGCAGCCAACATTCATGCGGGCACGTCGGTCGCGCAGATCATCGGCAACCACCAGGCGCTGGCCTGCCAGGTCTGCCACATCCCGGTCTTTGCGCGTAACGAGGCGACCAAGACCGAGTGGTGGTGGGCAGACGCCGGCGCGAATTTCGATCCGCCGCCGCCGCCCGACCCCGACACGGGCATGCCGTCCTGGGACAACATGAAAGGCACGTTCAACTGGGAAAACAACGTCCGTCCGGAACTGCGCTATTACAACGGGACCTGGACCAAGGCGATGATCGGTATCGCGGACACGTACACGAGCGAACCGGTCAATCTCGGCGCACCGGTCGGTGACTACACCGACCCGAATGCCATGATCTACCCGTTCAAGAAGATGATCGGCAACCAGATCGCCAACACGACGACGCAGACCATCATGGTACCGCACCTGTTCGGCCTGGCCGGTGGCCCGAATCCCTACTGGGCCGCGTACGACTGGAGCCTGGCCGTGCAGGACGCCGCGGCGATCACCGGGCAGCCCTACGATCCGGCCAACGATACGCTCGGCTTCGTCGAGACGGAGATGTACCTGACCGTCAACCACGAGGTGGCGCCGAAGGAACAGGCCTATGGCTTCAACGGTGACTGCGGCGATTGCCACTTCGACGGCAAGATCGACTGGGAGGCGCTCGGCTATAGCGCGACCGTCCCCGGCGGGTCGCCCGATCCGGTCGAAGGCGGCGACAGACCCTGACATTCCCCCCCTGCCGTAATAAAAACCATCACGGCAACTCGAGGCGCCCGTTGCGGGCGCCTCCTTTTATCCGCGTGCGGCTGCCGTGATTCGGCCGTCCGATCGAGCTAGTATGGCGGTCCAGAACAACGACAAGGTGGAGAACCGCATGCGCCTCACGCTCACCATCCTGCTTATCGCCGCCATGGCGTCCGCGGCACGCGCCGATACCGTCCTGATCGAAAACGTGCGCATCTTCAACGGCGTCGATCCGACCCTGGCGGCGGGCCATGTCCTGGTGCGCGACGGCCTTATCGAGACCGTCTCGTCGGCCCCCATCGCGGCACCCGCGGACGCCACCGTCATCGACGGCGCCAATCGCATCCTGACGCCGGGTTTCATCGATCTCCACGTTCACCTGACCATGCACTCCCCCGCCACGTCATTGCGGGAACATGCGACGGCCGTCGGCGCGCGCTCCGTGGCCGCCGCGAAATTCTTCCTCGATCACGGGTTCACGACGATTCGCGACGCGGGCGGGACGCACCCGGACCTCGCGCGCGCCTTCACGTCGGGACAGCTGTACGGGCCGCGCGTCTATCCGTCCGGCGCCGTCGTGTCGCAAACCGCGGGCCACGGCGACTGGCGCATGCCGCACGAGTCGCATCCGGCTCACTCGGGCGGCGATCCTTACCTCTCCGCCGACTCGGCCGTTCTGGCCGACGGCGTCGACGCGACCCTGACAGCGGTGCGCGAGAACCTCAAGAACGGCGCCACGCAGATCAAGATCATGGGCGGCGGCGGCGTAATGTCGGACTACGACCCGATCCATTCGCTGCAGCCCTCACCGGCCGAGATTCGCGCGGCGGTGCAGGCGGCGGGGGACTGGGGCACTTACGTGCTCGCGCACGCCTACACCGCCGAGGCGATCACGCGGCTCGTCGAGAACGGCGTGAAATGCATCGAACACGGGCTGCTGATCGATGAGGACGCGGCGAGACTCGTCAAGAAGAACGGCGCCGTGGTCAGCACCCAGCTCTACATCTTCCGCAAACTGCTCGCGTCGGACTACATGACCGATTTCCAGAAAGAAAAGGCCGCCCTGGTGCGCGCCGGCCAGGAAAACCTGATCCGCCTGATCAAGAAATACGACATAACGACGGGCTTTTCCACGGATTTCATTTTCGGCGAATACCAGGCATTGCCGTTCGAATTTACCGAAAGGGCCGAATTCTGGTCCAACGCCGAGGTCCTGCGGCAGGCGACCTCCGAGGGCGGCAGGATCATCCGCATGGCCGGTAAACTGAACCGCCATGGCCGGTTCGGGGAGATCCGCGCCGGCTGGGTCGCCGACCTGCTGCTGCACAACGGCGAATTGCTCGAGGATTTGTCGGTCCTGGCCGACCCCGACGCCAACCTGGCGCTTATAATGCGGGGCGGCGAGATCATGAAAGCAAAGCTCTAGCGCGGCCGGGACCGCAGATCCCGCGGCTGGTGACAAACCGAAATATTCGCCCGCAATTCAGCGCGCTAAGCTTGCCGCACAACAAGACTGGGAGGACAAGCCAATGCCCTATTCTACTCGTGACATACGCAACGTGTGCCTTGTCGGACCGAGCCGCGCCGGGAAGACACTCCTCACCGAAGCCCTGCTCCACGCAGGCGGCAAGATCCCGGAAAAAGGCTCGATCGAAAAAGGTACAACGGTCTCCGATTACACCGCCCGCGAGAAAGAAATCGGCCACTCCCAGTTCAACTCCGTCTGTCACCTCGACCACGAGGGCATCCACGTCAACCTGATCGACACGCCGGGATACCGCGACTTCCTCGGCCGCGCCCTGTCGGTCATGCCGGCCGCCGAGACGGCCGCCATCGTGATCGACGCCACCGAGGGCGTCGAGACGGTGACCCGCCGGCTGATGAAGGCGGCGCACGAGCGCCGCATGTGCCGCATGATCATCATCAACAAGATCGACGCGGAAGGCGCCAATCCCGAGAAGGTGTTCAACGAGATCCAGGAAGCCTTCGGCCGGGAATGCCTGCCCATGAACCTGCCGTCCGCGGACGGCGCCAAGGTCGTCGACTGCTTCTTCCAGCTCGAGGGGGACGAGACGGCTTTCAGCTCCGTGCCCGAGGCGCACACGCAGATCGTGGACCAGGTCGTCGAGGTCGACGAGAAACTCATGGAAATGTACCTCGAGCAGGGCGAGGAACTCGCACCCGAGCAGCTGCACGACCCGTTCGAGAAGGCGCTGCGGCAGGAGCACCTCGTGCCCGTCTGCTTCGTTTCCGCCGCATCCGGCGCCGGCATCCGCCAGTTGCTGCAGATCTTCGAACGGCTGATGCCGAACCCGACGGAAGCGAATCCGCCGCTGTTTCTCAAGGGCGAAGGGGCCGACGCGAAACCGGTCGCCGTCAAGCCCGACCCCGACGCACATGCCATAGCCCACGTGTTCATGGTCAATATCGACACGTTCAAGGGCCGCCTCGCGACCTTCCGCATCCACCAGGGGACGATCAGGGCCGGCAATCAGCTGTTCGTCGGCGATGCCCGCAAGCCCTTCAAGGCCTCGCAGCTGCTCAAGGTCAACGGCGAGAATCACTCGAAGGTCGAGGTGGCCGTGCCGGGCGACATCTGCGCCGTGCCGCGCGTCGACGAGGCCCATTACGACGCCGTTCTGCACGACTCGCACGACGAGGACAATTTCCACCTGAAACCGGTCAAGCTGCCGCGCCCGATGTTCGGGCTGGCGATCCGCGCCCAGGACGACAAGGACGCACAGAAGGTCTCGGACGCACTGCACGTCGCGGAAGCCGAGGACCCGTCCATCCTGGTCGAACACATCGTCTCGCTCAACGAAGTCGTGCTGCGCGGTCTCGGCGAGCTGCACCTCGCGACCGTGCTGCAGCAGATCAAGGACCGGCACGACCTCGAGGTGCTCACCCAGCTGCCCTCGATCGCGTACCGCGAGACGATCACGGCCAAGGCCGAAGGCCACCATCGCCACAAGAAGCAGACCGGCGGCGCCGGCCAGTTCGGCGAGGTGTACCTGCGCGTCGAGCCGCTGCCCCAGGGCGAAGGCTTCGAATTCGCCAGCGCGGTCGTCGGCGGCTCGATCCCGACACAGTTCATCCCGGCCGTCGAAACCGGTGTGAAACAGGCGATGGCCGAAGGCGCCGTGAACGGCTACCCGATGCAGGACATCAGGGTCACCGTTTACGACGGCAAGCATCACTCGGTCGATTCGAAGGAAATCGCCTTCATCCAGGCCGGCAAGAAAGCGTTCCTCGACGCGGTTTCGAAGGCACGACCGATCGTCATGGAGCCGATCGTCAACGCGGAATTCACGGTCCCTACCGACTGCGTCGGCGGCGTGACGGGCGACCTGTCCGGCATGCGCGGCATGATCACGGGCACCGACGCCCTGCCCGACGGCCGCGCGCTGGTGACAGGACAGGTTCCGCTGCAGGAACTGCAGGGCTACCACTCGCGCCTGAAGTCGCTGTCCGGCGGCGACGGCAGCTTCACGATGGACTTCAGCCACTACGCGGAAGTGCCGCCGAACGAGTTGAAACAGCTGCAGGAAGCGGCCGAGCAGGCCTGAGCAAAAAGGGCGCCTCGCGGCGCCCTTTTTTTCCCTTGCGGGCGGCTGCCGTCAGTAGCGCCCGTGCTGTTTGAAGATGTAGTTCGACAGCTCGACGAATTCCGTGTTCATGCGGTGCACGATGCGGTGGGCCGAGCGCGCCACCGCGCGCATCACCTTGTAGACGAGCTGCGGGTGCGAGTCGATGATGCCCTCGAAGGCTTCGCGCGACAGCGACAGAACCCGCGTTTCGCAGAGGGCGCGCAGGCCCACCGTGTGGGGCGTGCCGTCGATGAAGCTCAGCTCGCCGGCCAGTTCGCCTTCGCGCAGCACGGCAAGGCTCGCAAAATCGTCATCGCCCGTGCGCTTCACGACCTCGACCTTGCCGGTCAGGATGACGTACAACGAGTTGTCGCTGGTGCCGTCCTCGATCAGGAAATCGCCGTCGTCGAGGACCCGGCCCTCCATGAGGCCGGCCAGCAGGTCCATGTCGGCCCCGCTTAGTTCGGCACCGAGCGGGGAATGGTCGATCAGTTTCGCGATATCGTTCATGGGGCAACTATCGGCTGCGGAAAATACGGGGTCAATTGGGGTTAGCCACAGTGGGGTACGGACTTATTAGGCGCACAATACGCCCATGAAAAAACTGACCCGAAGCTACATGACCGGCGAAGGATCCGGTCAGTTGCTCTACGAGACCATCGGCGAGTGCTTCGACCGGATCGCCGCAAAGTTCCCGGACAACCTGGCGCTGGTCGTTCGTCACCAGGACGTCCGCTGGTCGTATCGCGAATTCCACGCCCGGGTCGAGCGCCTGGCGGCGGGGCTGCTCGCGCTCGGTATCGAGAAAGGCGAGCGTGTGGGCGTCTGGGGGCCCAACAGCTACGAGTGGGTCCTGGCCCAGTTCGCCACCGCCAGGATCGGCGCCATCCTCGTCAACGTCAATCCTGCCTACCGGCTGTTCGAACTCGACTTCGTGCTGAACAAGGTCGGCTGCAAAGCCATTATTGCCGCCGAGAAGTTCAAGTCCAGCGAGTACCTGCACATGCTGGGCACGCTGGCGCCCGAGATCGCCTCCTGCGAGCCCGGGTACCTGCGCGCCGCACGCCTGCCGACCCTGACGACGGTCATCCGCATGGGCGCCGAGACCTCGCCCGGGATGTTCAATTTCGACGAGGTCTGTGCGCTGGGAGGCAAGGACGAGTACGCAAGGCTCGAAGCGCTGAGGGCCGAGCTCGGTCCCGACGACGCCATCAACATCCAGTTCACGAGCGGCACGACCGGCAACCCCAAGGGCGCCACGCTGACGCACTGCAACATCCTCAACAACGGCTACGAAGCCGGCAAGGGCATGCGGCTGACGCCCGACGACCGGCTCTGCATCCCGGTGCCCCTGTACCACTGCTTCGGCATGGTCCTGGGCGTGCTCGCTGCGATGACCCACGGCGCCGCGATGGTGTTCCCGGCGCCCGTCTACGACCCGCTGTCGACGCTGACGGCCGTGCAGGACGAGAAATGCACGGCGCTTCACGGCGTGCCAACGATGTTCGTGACCGAACTCGATCATCCCGACTTCGCGTCGTTCGATCTCTCGAGCCTGCGCACCGGCATCATCGCGGGCGCGCCCTGCCCCGAGAAACTGATGCAGCAGATTATCCGCGACATGCACATGGACAACGTGCTGATCGGCTACGGTCAGACCGAAGTCAGCCCGATCAATCACATGACGCTGCCCGAGGATTCCTTCGAAAACCGTACCCAGACCGTCGGCCGGCCGATTCCGCACATTGAAATCAAGATCGTCGACCCGAACAACCGCGTCGTGCCGATCGGGGAGCAGGGCGAGATCTGCACGCGTGGCTACTCGGTCATGAAAGGGTACTGGGACGACGAGGAGAAGACGGCCGAGACGATCGTCGACGGCTGGCTGCACTCGGGCGATCTCGGCACGATGAACGAACATGGCTACGTCCGCATCACCGGGCGCATCAAGGACATGATCATCCGCGGCGGCGAGAACATCTATCCGCGCGAAATCGAGGAATTCCTGTACACGCACCCCAGGATCAGCGAGGTCCAGGTGTTCGGCGTGCCCGACACCAGGATGGGCGAGGAAGTCTGTGCCTGGGTCCAGCTCATGGATGGCGAAACCGCCACCGAGGACGAGATCCGCGACTACTGCCGGGGTCAGATCTCGCATTACAAAATCCCGCGCTACGTGAGATTCGTGACCGAGTTCCCGATGACGGTCACTGGTAAGATACGCAAGATCGAGATGAGCGCTATGATGGCGGAGGAACTCAAGGCCGCCTGACAGGAGACGACAACCGGTGTTCGCAACAGGCCTGAAAAAGCTCGAAGCGGCGATGGACAATGCTGCCAGTTACGAGGAATGGAAACAGGCAGCCATCGAACACGACGAGGCCTCCGGCGTCGCCCGCTGGAAAGGCACGGACCGCTCGCGCCGCTACGATTTCGTCTCGATCCGCGAGCGCCTCGATCACCTGCGCAACCTGCGCGCGACGAACGACGATCGCGGCCTGCTGTTCGCTCTCAACGAGGGCATACACGGCAACATGGGCGGCATGGGCCGCGCCGAGCTGTACGGCAAGGCGAAGTTCGGCACCAAGGAACTGATCGAGGATTACATCGAGGAGATCGCGCTCGCGCTCGAGCACCTGGCCGGTCCCGAGGTGGACAATATCCGCTTCGAGGAAAAGCTGGATTTCTTCCAGCGCGCCAGCCACTGCTTCGGCCGCTCGGCGCTCATGATGAGCGGCTCGGGCACCCTGCTCTATTTCCATCTCGGCGTGGCCAAGGCGCTGTGGCAGGAGCAGCTGCTGCCCAGCGTGATTTCCGGTTCGAGCGGCGGCGCGCTGGTCGGCAGCATCATCTGCTCGCGCACCGACGAACAACTCGACGAGATCTTCGACCCCGACCTGCTGGCGACCATGGAGGAGCCGTCGGGCTTCATCGGCCGCTTCATGTCCATCTTCAAGTCGGAACGCGTCACGGCCGACGACATCTGGGATGCGCTCGAGGAATTCCTTCCCGACCTGACGTTCCAGGAGAGCTTCGAGCTCACGGGCCGGCACATGAACGTGTCGGTCGCGCCGGCCGAAAACCACCAGAAGTCACGTCTGCTCAATGCCGACACCTCGCCGACCGTTTTCATGCGCGAGGCCGTGCTCGCCTCGACCGCGATCCCGGGCTTTTTCCCGTCCGTCGTGCTGATGGCCAAGAACGACAAGGGCGAACGGCAGGCCTACAATTCGTCGCGCAAGTGGGTCGACGGCTCGATCAGCGAAGACCTCCCGGCGAAACGCCTGGCCCGCCTGTACGGCGTCAATCATTACATCGTGAGCCAGACGAACCCCTACGTCATCCCGTTCATCGACACCACCAAACGCAAGACGGACGTAGTGTCCGAAATCAAGTACGCGGCGATTGACACGGCCCGCACCTGGATCAACGCCAGCGCCGCGATCTTCGAAAAACCGCTGAGCTGGATACCGGAAGTGGAACGGCTCACGAACTCGGCGCTGTCCGTCATCAACCAGAGCTACGTGGGCGACATCACGATCTCGCCGCTCAAGAAGATTCACAATCCGCTGCGCGCGCTGTCGCGGCGCTCGCGCGACGAGATCCGCGAACTCATCGACGAGGGCGCGCGCGCGACCTGGCCGCGCATCGAGCGCATCCGCATCCAGACGCGCATCTCGCGCACGCT
>JBFGYM010000030.1:0-16871 GCA_041587435.1 Woeseiaceae bacterium | reverse complement strand
TCGAGGTTGTGCTCGATGACCACGACCGTGTTGCCGTGGTCGCGCAGGCGATGCAATACGCCGAGCAGCTGTTCGATGTCGTGGAAGTGCAGGCCCGTCGTCGGCTCGTCGAGGATGTACAGCGTGTTGCCCGTGTCGCGCTTGGACAGCTCCTTCGCCAGCTTGACGCGCTGCGCCTCGCCGCCCGACAGCGTCGTCGCATTCTGGCCGAGCCGGATATAGGTCAGGCCGACGTCGGTCAGCGTCTGCAGCTTGCGGGCCACGACCGGCACGTTCCTGAAGAATTCGGAGGCGTCCTCGACCGTCATTTCGAGGACCTCGTGGATGTTCTTGCCCTTGTAGCGGATTTCGAGCGTCTCGCGGTTGTAGCGCTGGCCGCGGCAGACGTCGCAAGGCACGTAGACGTCGGGCAGGAAGTGCATTTCCACCTTGATCACGCCGTCGCCCTGGCAGGGCTCGCAGCGCCCGCCCTTGACGTTGAAACTGAAGCGCCCGGGCAGGTAGCCGCGCGAGCGTGCTTCCTGCGTGCCGGCGAACAGTTCGCGGATCGGCGTGAACAGCCCGCTGTACGTGGCCGGGTTGGAGCGCGGCGTGCGGCCGATCGGCGATTGCGAAATGTCGATGACCTTGTCGATGTGCTCGAGACCCTCGACGGCGTTGTGCGGAGCCGGGTTACGCGCCGTGCGCAACAGCGCTTCGGCGACGGCCTTGTACAGCGTGTCGTTGACGAGTGTCGACTTGCCTGAGCCCGAGACGCCCGTGACGCAGGTCATGAGGCCGACCGGGATCGAGGCGTCGACCGACTGCAGGTTGTTGCCCGTGGCGCCGATGACGCGAATCTGGCGGTCCTTGTCACGGGGCGTGCGTTGCGCGGGTACGTCGATTGCACGTTTGCCCGACAGGTACTGCCCGGTGAGCGATCGCGGTTCCTTCTTGATGGCGGCGGGCGGACCCGCGGCGACGACGCGGCCGCCGTGCACGCCGGCACCGGGGCCGAGGTCGACGACATGGTCGGCCGCCATGATCGCCTCTTCGTCGTGCTCGACGACGATCACCGTGTTGCCGATGTCCCTGAGATGCGTCAGGGTGCCGAGCAGGCGCTGGTTGTCGCGCTGGTGCAGGCCGATCGAAGGCTCGTCGAGGATGTACATGACGCCGACGAGCCCCGAGCCGATCTGGCTCGCGAGCCGGATACGCTGCGCCTCGCCGCCGGACAGTGTCTCGGCGCTGCGGTCGAGCGACAGGTAGTCGAGGCCGACGTCGGACAGGAAACTGACGCGATCCGAGATCTCCTTGAGGATCTTCGCGGCGATCGTCGCGCGCCAGCCCTCGAGCCGCATCGTGGCGAAGAATTCGCGTGCGTGGCCGACCGACAGCGCCGTGATCTCGGGCAGCGAATGGTCGTTGATGAAGACGTGGCGGGCCGCTTCATTGAGGCGCGTGCCGTGGCAGTCGGGACACGCCTGGCTATTGAGGAATTTCGAGAGCTCTTCACGCACGGCGCTCGACTCGGTCTCGCGATAGCGGCGCTCGAGGTTGGGCAGCACGCCTTCGAAGCGGTGCGTCTTGCGCACCTGCATGCCGCGCGAATTGGCGTAAAAGAAGTCGATCTTCTCCTTGCCGCTGCCGTAGAGGACGATGTCCTGCAGCGCCTTCGGCAGCTCGTCGAACGGCGTTTCGATGTCGAATTCGTAATGCGACGCGAGGCTCTGGATCATCTGGTAGTAGTACGTCGTCCTGCGGTCCCAACCGCGGATCGCGCCGCCGGCCAGTGACAGGCCGCGGTTGACGACGACGCGGTCCGGGTCGAAGA
Source organism: Woeseiaceae bacterium (assembly GCA_041587435.1). Classification (GTDB taxonomy): domain Bacteria; phylum Pseudomonadota; class Gammaproteobacteria; order Steroidobacterales; family Woeseiaceae; genus UBA1847. Next base: position 15,058 of record JBFGYM010000030.1, on the reverse strand, counting down.
ATTGCTTCACGCCGAGTCCGTCGCAGCTCGGACAGGCGCCGGTCGGGTTGTTGAACGAGAACAGGCGTGGCTCGAGCTCCGTCAGGCTGTAGCCGCAGACGTTACAGGCGAAGCGGTCCGAAAACGTGATCTCTTCCGCGCCGCCGTCATCGGGCGGGTCCATCCAGGCAATACGGGCGACGCCGTCCGCGAGTCGCAATGCCGTCTCGAAGGACTCGGCGAGCCGCAGGCGCAGGTCTTCCTTGACGCGAAAACGGTCAACGATCGCGTCGATACTGTGCTTCTTGCGCAGGTCGAGTTTCGGCGGCTGGTCGAGTTCGTAGATCTCGCCGTCGATACGCGCGCGAATGAAGCCCTGTGCCTGCAGGTCGGCCATGAGCTGCACGTGCTCGCCCTTGCGCTCGGCCACGACCGGCGCGAGCAACATGAGCTTCGAGCCCTCGGGCAGCTCGAGGACGTGATCGACCATCTGGCTGACCGTCTGTGCCTCGAGCGTCGTGCCGTGGTCGGGGCACCGCGGTGTCCCGGCGCGCGCAAACAGCAGGCGCAGGTAGTCGTAGATCTCGGTGACCGTGCCGACGGTCGAACGCGGATTGTGCGAGGTCGACTTCTGCTCGATCGAGATGGCCGGAGACAGGCCGTCGATGTGGTCGATGTCGGGTTTTTCCATCATCGACAGGAACTGGCGCGCATAGGCCGACAGCGATTCGACGTAACGGCGCTGTCCCTCGGCATAGATGGTGTCGAAGGCCAGCGAGGACTTGCCCGATCCCGACAGCCCCGTGAACACGATCAGCCGGTCGCGGGGGAGCGCGAGGTCGAGGTTCTTGAGGTTGTGGGTCCTCGCACCACGGATATCGATGGTTTTCATGGGGCAGGTTCTGAACGCCGAACAACCTGCTAATATACGCCGCCGCGCGTCCGCGGCGCAAAGGAACCCGGATTTTGGAATCGAGGAACACAGACGGCATCGCGATGACCGCCGCCGAACGCCGCTCCGTCGGCGTCATCGCCATGATCGCGATGATCCGCATGTTCGGCCTGTTCGCCCTGCTGCCCGTGCTGTCGCTGTACACGAGAGACCTGCCCGGCGCGACACCCCTGCTGATCGGGCTCGCGGTCGGCGGTTACGGCCTCACGCAGGCCGCCTTCCAGATCCCGCTCGGGGCGCTGTCGGACCGCGTCGGCCGGCCGCCCGTCATCATCGCAGGCCTCGTCGTGTTTGCGGCCGGCGGCATCGTCGCGGCGCTCGCCGACTCCATTTACGGCGTCATCGCAGGGCGATTCCTGCAGGGCGCCGGCGCGATTTCGGCGACGCTGACGGCATTGATTACCGACGCGACGCGCGAGGAGGTGCGCACGCGCTCGATGGCCGTGTTCGGGGGCGGCATCGGTGCGTCGTTCATCATCGCCTTCGCAGCGGGGCCTTTGATCGCGTCGCGGTTCGGCGTGCAGGCCATCTTCTGGGCCGGTGCGGCGCTGGCCATCGTCGCGGCACTGTTGCTTCGTGTGCTGCCGTCGGTTCCAGAGCCGCAGCGGCGCGAGAGCTGGAGCCTGCTGCCGGCCTTTCGCGCGGACCTGCTGCGTGTCGATGCCTACGTCTTCCTGCTGCACGCGATCATGACGGCGACGTTCGTGGCGCTGCCGCTGCTGTTGCACGACCGCTTCGACATGGCCCTGACATCGCACTGGAAGATGTACATCGGTTCGCTCGTCGTATCGCTTGTTGTTGCCGTGCCGATGATCATGAGCGACCACCACGAGGGACGGGGGCACCTGATCGGCATCGCCGTCTGCCTGCTCCTCGCCGCGCAGCTCGGGCTGACTTTCTTCGCGTTCTCGGCGGTGCCGGTGTTCGTCGCGCTCGTCATCTACTTTGCCGGCTTCAATTTCCTCGAGGCGGCCCTGCCGGCGCGGCTCTCGGTGCTGGCCGACGACGAAGTGCGCGGCGCCTCGCTTGGCGTCTTTTCGAGTGCGCAGTTCCTGGGCGCCTTTATCGGCGGCCTCGTGGGCGGCCGGTTCCTGGGCCACGGCCGGCCGACCGACGTGTTCTTCGTCTGCGCCCTGATGGCCGGCCTGTGGCTGGCGCTGCAGGGTTTCGGCCGTTTGCGGGCAGAAACTCCTGCTGGTAATTAGGTGAGCAGGCCCTAAAATAGTGCCCCCTCGCCGCGCGGCGGCGAGTCACGAGAAATCAGTAAACAGGAGCCAAAATGGCCCGCGGAATCAACAAAGTCATCCTCGTCGGCAACCTTGGAGCCGATCCCGAAACACGCTACATGCCGAGCGGCTCGGCCGTCACCAACCTCTCGGTGGCGACCAGCGAGAGCTGGAAGGACAAGCAGACGGGCGAACAGAATGAGCGCACCGAGTGGCACAAGGTGGTGATGTTCGACCGCCTTGCCGAGATCGCAGCCGAATACCTGCGCAAGGGTTCGCAGGTCTATATCGAAGGCAAGCTGCAGACCCGCAAGTGGCAGGATCGCGACGGCAACGATCGCTGGACAACCGAGATTCGGGCGAGCGAGATGCAGATGCTCGGCGGTCGCGGCGGCGCCGGCGGCGGCGGCTCCTTCGGCGGCGGTGGCGGCGGCGGTGGCGGCAGCCAGAAGAGCGGCGGCAGCGCGCCCCCGCAGCCCGGTCCCGATGATTTCGACGACGACATTCCGTTCTAGGACCGCGCCCGGCGGCTCAGCACGATGAGCAAGAAGCTGTATATCAAGACCATGGGCTGCCAGATGAACGAGTACGACTCGGAGAAGATGGCGGCCGTCTTGCGCGCGTCGCACGGCTACGAACTGACCGACTCCCCGGACGACGCCGACCTGTTGCTCGTCAACACCTGTTCGATTCGCGAGAAAGCCCAGGAGAAGGTGTTCTCCGAACTCGGCCGATGGAAGCAACTCAAGCAGCGTAACCCGTCCGTCAGGATCGGTGTCGGCGGCTGTGTCGCGAGCCAGGAAGGCGCAGGCATCACCCGGCGTGCGCCGTTCGTGGACGTGGTTTTCGGGCCGCAGACCCTGCATCGCCTGCCCGAGCTGATCGACGGGGCGGAAAAGGCGCAGGCATCCGTCGTCGACGTGTCGTTCCCGGAGATCGAGAAATTCGATCGCCTGCCCGAACCGCGCGCAGAGGGACCGACGGCGTTCGTCTCGGTCATGGAAGGCTGCAGCAAGTACTGCAGCTTCTGCGTCGTGCCTTACACGCGGGGCGAGGAGATCAGCCGGCCGTTCGACGACGTGATTGCCGAAGTCGCAAGCCTGGCGGACCAGGGCGTGCGCGAAGTCAACCTGCTCGGCCAGAACGTCAACGCGTATCGCGGGCCGATGCACGACGGCCAGATCGCCGACCTCGCGACGCTGATCTATTACGTAGCCGCGATCGAGGGTATCGACCGGATTCGCTTCACCACGTCACACCCGGTCGAGTTCACCGACAGCCTGATCCAGGCTTACGCCGAGGTGCCCAAGCTCGCCAACTACCTGCACCTGCCCGTGCAGCACGGGTCGGACCGTATCCTGGCGGCAATGAAACGCGGGCACACCGTGCTCGAGTACAAGCAGAAGATCCGCAAGTTGCGCGAGGTCCGCCCCGACATTTCGCTGAGCTCCGATTTCATCATCGGTTTCCCGGGCGAGACGGACAGGGACTTCGAACAGCTCATGAACCTGATTGCCGACGTCGGTTTCGACCAGTCGTTCAGCTTTGTCTTCAGCGCACGTCCCGGCACGCCCGCCGCATCGCTCGCCGACGATACGCCGATGGATGTGAAGAAAGAGCGGCTGCGGATCCTGCAGGCACGCATCAAGCAGCAGGCGCTCGACATCAGCCGCGACATGGTCGGCACGACACAAAAAGTGCTGGTCGAAAAACTGTCGAAGAAGAGCGATCGGCAGGTGACGGGACGTACCGAGAACAACCGCTGGGTCAACTTCGACGCCGACCCGTCCATCATCGGGCAATTCGTGGATGTCATAATCACCGAGGCCCTGCCCAACTCGCTGCGTGGCCGACTTGCGAACCGGGAGGCCGCGGCGTAGTCTCACCGATAATGATCTATTGCTTCGATAGATTGATTGCCGTACCCGGCAACGCGCCTGTCTTCCTGACAGGCAGTGTCCTGCACAAAGGTTCCAGATACAGATTTTGAACGCTGTCCAGATTTCTCGGGACGTTGTCCTCGAGCCCGCCGACAATAACCGCCTTGCCAATCTTTGCGGTCAGTTTGATGAACACCTGCGGCAAATCGAACGCCGCCTCGACGTCGAGATCGCGAGCCGCGGGAACCGCTTCCGGGTGACGGGCCGGCCGGGTGCGGCGCAGGTCGGCGGCGACGTGCTGGCCAAGCTCTTCGAGATGACCGGTCACGAGCGCCTGGATCCGGAGCGCGTGCACATGCTGCTACAGGAGTCCCTGATGGATGACGTCGACATCGACATTTCCGACAACGGCGACGGCGAAGACGGCATCGCGATCCAGACGCGGCGCAAGCTGATTCGTCCGCGCGGTGCGAACCAGACGGCGTACGTGCGCGCCATCCGCGATCACGATCTCGCGTTCGGTATCGGTCCCGCCGGCACGGGCAAGACCTACCTCGCCGTCGCCTGTGCCATTGACGCGCTCGAGTCGGAACAGATTCGCCGCATCGTTCTCGTGCGGCCGGCTGTCGAGGCCGGCGAGCGACTCGGCTTCCTGCCGGGCGACCTGTCGCAGAAAGTCGATCCCTACCTGCGGCCGATGTACGACGCGCTATACGACATGATCGGCGCGGAGCGCGTCACCCGTCTCATCGAGCGCAACGTAATCGAGATCGCGCCGCTGGCGTTCATGCGCGGCCGTTCGCTGAACGAGTCGTTCGTCATCCTGGACGAGGCGCAGAATACGAGCGTCGAGCAGATGAAGATGTTCCTGACGCGCATCGGTTTCGGGTCGCGCGCCGTCGTCACCGGCGACATCACGCAGATCGACCTGCCCAACGGGCAGATGTCCGGTCTCAAGAATGCGACCGAGGTGCTGGCCGACGTCGAGGGCGTGGCGTTCACGTATTTCTCGCGCAAGGACGTCGTGCGCCACCATCTCGTGCAGCGCATCGTCAAAGCCTACGAAGACAATGAACGTCCGCGTTGACGTAGCGCGCGCGACCGAAGACGATTCGATTCCCGACACCGGCTTCATCAGGGACTGGGTCAAGCTGGCCGTCGAGTCGGCTGATAAAGTGCAGAATGCGGAGGTTTCGGTCCGCATCGTCGATGCCGAAGAGATGCAGGCGCTGAACCGCGACTACCGCCACAGGAATTCCCCCACGAATGTCCTGTCGTTTCCGGCCGGCCCGGTTGCGGGGCTGCCGGACAGCGCCCCCGGGCCGCTTGGCGACGTCGTCGTCTGTGCCGACGTCGTGCGCTCGGAAGCCGCGGCGCAGGGCAAGGATGAGGCCAGTCACTGGGCCCACCTGCTGGTGCACGGCACGCTGCACCTGCTCGGCTTCGATCACGAGACGCAATCCGGGGCCGCGGAGATGGAGGCGCTGGAGGCGCGCATCCTGGCCGGACGCGGGATTCCCGACCCGTATGGAGCGGCGGGCGAGACCTGCTAGAATGCCGAGATTATGAATGACAAACCTCCCAGTACCAGCGGCTCGGGCGCCCCTGGCCTGGTCGCGCGCATCCGGCGTGCGTTCAGCGGCGAACCCCTGAGCCGGGACGAAATCCAGACTTTCATCGAATCCGAAGTCGATCTCGACGCCCACGAAAAAAGCATGCTGACCGGCGTGCTCGAAGTGTCCGAAACACAGGTGCGGGACGTCATGGTGCCGCGCTCGCAGATGGTCGTCATCGACATCGAGGACACGTTCGAATCGATCCTGAAGACCATCGTCGAGTCCGGGCACTCGCGTTTCCCCGTCATCGGCGAGGACCGCGACGAGGTGCTCGGCATCCTGCTGGCAAAGGACCTGCTGCGGTTTTTCGGCAGCGATGAAGAAGTCCAGCTGCGCAAGCTGCTGCGTCCCGCGGCCGTCATTCCCGAGTCCAAGCGGCTGAATGCACTGCTCAACGAGTTTCGCGCCAGTCACAATCACATGGCCATCGTCGTGGACGAGTACGGCGGTGTTGCCGGACTGTTGACGATCGAGGATGTGCTCGAGGAAATCGTCGGCGAGATCGAGGACGAACACGACGACGAGGAGGCCGAGTTCATTCGGCCCGACGGCGATCGCAATGGCCGGCCGAGTTACGCGGTGCGAGCACTGACGCGCGTCGAGGATTTCAACGACTATTTCGAGTGCGAACTCGATGACGAGGAGTACGATACGATCGGCGGCCTTGTCATGCACGCGCTCGGTCGCCTGCCGCGCCGCGGCGAGAAGATCAATTTCGGCGGTTTCGAATTCGCGGTCATCAAGGCCGACAAGCGCCGCATCGACGCGCTGCAGGTACAGCGACTGGGCGAATAAGACCGCGTGGCCAAAGACGTTCACCCGATATTTCTGCTCCCGGCGGACCGGCCCGGTGTAAGCCGGCTGATGGCATTCCTGCTCGGTGCGGCGACGACCCTGGCGTTTGCGCCGTTCGAATGGTCGCTTCTGGCGCCGCTGCTGCTGCTGCCGCTTCTCTACATCTGCCTGACCGTTGCGCCGCGCGATGCGGCCGCACACGCGTTCTGGTACGGCTTCGGCCTGTTCCTGTCCGGCACCTACTGGATCTACATCTCGGTGCACGTGTTCGGCAACGCCGCGATCTGGATCGCCTTGCTGCTGATGATCGGGCTGGCGCTGTTGATGGCGGCGTTTCTGTCGATCGGTGGCTGGCTGATCAGTCGCCTGTCGCACGGGGAGCCCTGGTTGCTGCTGCTCGTCGCGCCGGCCGCCTGGGTGCTGATCGAGTGGTTGCGCGGCTGGGCGCTGACCGGGTTTCCGTGGATGGCGTTCGGATACGGGCAGATCGACACGCTGTTTGCGGGCTGGGCGCCCGTGCTCGGGGTCTATGGCGTGTCGTTCATGGTGGTACTCAGCGCGGCGGCAGTGATTGCGGCGTCGCTGGCGACCACGCCGGGCGGGCGAATGGCGGGCGGTGCCATGATCGTCGTTCCGTGGCTGCTCGGCGGCATCCTGTCGCTGATCGACTGGACCGAAGACTCGGGCGAGCCCGTTCGTGCGACCATCGTCCAGGCCGGCGTCTCGCAGGACATGAAGTGGCAGCGCGACCAGTTGCGGCCCATCATGGAGCATTACCTGGCGGCGACGCTGAGCGTGCCGGACAGTGACATCGTTCTGTGGCCCGAGGTCGCGATCCCGGCGCTCGACGACCAGGTCGAGAGTTTCATCGCGCGCATCGAGAGCGAGGCACGCCGCAATCGTCAGAGCATCGTGTTCGGCATCCTTGAGCGCAGCTTCGAACGCAGCGTCGACGGCCAGATCTACAACAGTGTCTTCCTCGTCGGCGGCGATGACAGGCAGAGCTATCGCAAGCGACACCTCGTGCCGTTCGGCGAGTATTTCCCGGTGCCGCCCAGCGTCCGCGAGTGGATGAAGATGCAGAACCTGCCGCATGCCGATCTCGCCAAGGGCGACGACGTGCAGCCGCTTCTGGCCACGCCGGACGGGCTGCGGTTCGGCGTCGCGATCTGCTACGAGGACGCCTACGGCAGCGAGCAGCGCTACGCGATTCGCGATGCGGAGGTCCTGATCAACGTCAGCAATGACGCCTGGTTCGGAGATTCGATCGCGCCGCACCAGCATCTCGAGATCGCACGCATGCGCTCCCTCGAGTTCGGCAGGCCCGCCATCCGCTCGACCAATACGGGCATCAGCGCATTCATCGGCGCGCGTGGCGAGCTGTTGCAGGCGGGCAGGCAATTCGAGCCCGAGTTCATGACGGCCGACGTGCAGCCTCGTCGCGGCATGACGCCGTATGCAGCCAGCGGCAATGCGCTAATCATCGGGCTTTGCATCGCCATCCTCGGCTTCTTCTGGATTCGCAATCGGGTCCGCCTCTGATAGGCTTGCGGGATTTGACACCGCGACACGACCGGCACCCCCGATGAGCATTCCGTACAAGCCCGATGTCGTCGAGGCAGAGGCGCAGCAATACTGGCGCGACGCCCGATGCTTCGAGGTCGACGAAGACCCGAGCAAGGACAAGTTCTACTGCCTGACGATGTTCCCGTACCCGAGCGGGAAGCTGCACATGGGCCACGTTCGTGTACTCACGATTTCCGACGTGATCGCGCGCTACCAGCGCATGCAGGGCAAGCACGTCCTGCAGCCGATGGGCTGGGACGCCTTCGGCATGCCGGCCGAGAATGCCGCCATCAAGAACCGGGTGCCGCCCGCCGAGTGGACCTACCGCAACATTGACGAAATGCGCACGCAGATGGACCGGCTGGGTTATGCCTACGACTGGTCGCGCGAAATCGCGACGTGCAGGCCCGAGTACTACCGCTGGGAGCAGTGGCTGTTCACGAAAATGTTCGACAAGGGCCTCGTCTACCGCAAGAACTCGGTCGTCAACTGGGACCCGGTCGACCAGACCGTGCTCGCCAACGAGCAGGTCATCGACGGGCGAGGCTGGCGTTCGGACGCGCTGGTCGAGCGCCGCGAAATCCCGCAGTGGTTCATGAAGATCACGGCCTATGCCGACGAACTGCTGGAGGAACTCGATCGCATGCCGGGGTGGCCGGAGTCGGTCAAGACCATGCAGCGCAACTGGATCGGCCGCTCGGAGGGCGTCGAGCTGTCGTTCGACGTGCAGGGTGAGGAGGAACCCCTGACCGTGTACACGACGCGGCCGGATACGCTCTTTGGCGTCACGTACATGGCCGTCGCGGCCGAACACCCGCTGGCGAAGAAGGCGGCGGCCGGCAACAGGGAAGTTGCGGCTTTCATCGAGGAGTGCGTCAAGACCGATGCGTCCGAGGCGACGCTCGAGACGATGGAGAAGAAGGGCATGCCGCTCGGCATCTCCGCAATCCACCCGCTGACAGGGGACGAGGTGCCGCTGTGGGTCGCCAACTTCGTGCTCATGAGCTACGGCACGGGTGCCGTCATGGCCGTGCCGGGCCACGACGAGCGTGACTGGGAATTCGCGAAGAAGCACGGCATCGAGATCAGGCAGGTCATCAAGCCCGCGGACGGTACCCGGATCGACATCCAGGCGGAGGTCTACGTCGACAAGGGCGTGCTCGTCAACTCGGGCGAGTGGGACGGCCTCGACTTCGAGGCGGCCTTCAATGCCATCGCCGACCACTTCGAAAAGACGGGTCGCGGCCGGCGCGCGGTCAATTACCGCCTGCGCGACTGGGGCGTGTCACGCCAGCGTTACTGGGGCGCACCGATCCCGATCATCTACTGTGACGACTGCGGTGCGGTGCCGGTCCCGGAAGAGCACCTGCCGGTCGTCCTTCCCGAAGACGTGCAGGTGACCGGTGCGGGTTCGCCGCTCAAGGACATGCCGGAATTCGTCGACGTTGCGTGTCCGAAATGCGGCAAGGATGCACGCCGCGAGACCGACACGTTCGACACGTTCGTCGAGTCTTCGTGGTATTTCGCGCGGTACGCGTGTCCCGATGCCGACACGGCGATGCTCGATGAACGCGCCGCGTACTGGACGCCGGTCGATCAGTACACGGGCGGCATCGAGCACGCGATCCTGCACCTCCTGTATTCGCGCTTCTTCCAGCGCGTCATGCGCGACGAGGGCCTGACGGACGTGTCAGAGCCGTTTACGAACCTGCTGACGCAGGGCATGGTCCTGAAAGACGGCGCCAAGATGTCGAAGAACAAGGGCAACGTCGTCGACCCGCAGGAACTGATCGCAAAATACGGCGCGGACACGGTGCGACTGTTCATGATGTTCGCGGCGCCGCCCGAGCAGTCGCTCGAGTGGTCGGACGAGGGCGTCCAGGGAAGCTATCGTTTTCTCAAGCGTTTCTGGCACGCGGTCTTGGACCACACCGTAGCCGGACCGGTCGCGGCGCTGGATGCGAGCGCGCTCGACGACGATCAGAAGGCGCTGCGCCACAAGACCCACCAGACAATACGCAAGATCAACGACGATATCGGCCGGCGCAGCAGTTTCAACACGGCCATTGCGGCGTCGATGGAACTGCTCAATGCGGTCAACCGTTTCGAAGACGACTCCGAGCAGGGCCGCGCCGTCGTGCATGAAGCGCTCGAAGCCGTGGTGCTGATGCTGTCACCGATGACGCCGCATATCTGCCACGCGCTGTGGAAAGCCCTGGGCCACGATACGGCCGTCATCGACCAGCGCTGGCCGGCAGTCGACGAGTCGGCGCTCGAACTCGCCACGATCGAACTCGTGGTGCAGGTCAACGGCAAGTTGCGCGGCCGGGTCGTCGTGCCTGCGGATGCGGGCAAGGACGCGATCGAGCAGTTCGCGATAGCCGACGACAACGTACAGCGCTTCGTGGGCGGCAAGGACATCCGCAAGGTGATCGTCGTGCCCGGGCGCCTGGTGAACATCGTTGTCTAGGGTCGCGACATTCGGCTTGCTGCTGATGCTCGTCGGCTGCGGGTTCCAGATGCAGGGTGCATTCGTGGCGCCCGCCGAAATGGAACGCACCTACATCGCAACGGATGATCGCCATAGCCTGTTCTACAGGCGCTTGCGCACGGCGATGAAAGAGGCCGGCGTGCAACTCGTCGACGATCCATTGAGCGCCACCGCGACGCTGTACATCACCTACGATGAGACCGATCAACGCGTGTTGTCTGTCTCGGCGCGCAACGTGCCGACCGAGTACGAGGTTTACTACACTATCGAGTATTCGGTCGGTGCGGCGCAGAAAAACCTGCTCGAAACACAGACGCTGACACTGACGCGCGACTACACCTACAATCCGACGCTGGTGCTCGGCAAGGCGCGGGAACAGGAGTTACTGCGCGAAGCGATCGTCGATGACCTCGTCCGCATCGTCCTGAAGCAAATCTCCGCCATTTGAACACCGTGTTGACTGTCAGCGACGTCGGGCCCGAGGTGCTGGCGGGGCTGCTAGGGCGTTATTCGCTGGACCTCGTCGTCCAGTCGCCGGGAGAGGCGATTATCGGCAGCTTCTGGGGCGATACCGAGGCCGGCGTGGTCGGATGCCGGGTTTTCGTGCGCCCCGATACGCCGGTTCATTCGTTCCTGCACGAGGCGAGCCACGTCGTCTGCATGGATGCGAAACGGCGTGACGGCCTCGATCGGGATGCCGGCGGCGACGATCTCGAGGAAGCCGCCGTGTGCTACCTGCAGGTTCTCCTCGCCGACGCGATCGAAGGTGCAGGGCGTGACCGGATCATGCGGGACATGGATGCCTGGGGTTACAGTTTTCGCCTCGGCAGCACACGAGCCTGGTTCGAAAACGATGCCTCGGACGCCAGGGATTTTCTTCTCGGTCATGGGCTTATCGACGAATCTGATGCGCCGACTTTCGCGCTGCGACGCTGACGATGTGCACCGGTGTATAGTGCCGTATGGCCTGGACCCGGTATCTCGCCTATTTCGCTGGACTGGCGCTCATCACGTGGGCGCTGACGCAGCTCGAACTGTCGTCGCCGGGCAGCCTCAAGTTCCAGGTCTTCCTGTCGGAGACAGACGTTCGCGGGACGAGCGAGTATTCGCCCGTTGAGATCGTGCAGGCCATCATCCTCGCGCTTTGCGGCGGCCTTCTCGCCTGGGTGGCGCGTTATTGCCCGTCGCAGGCGCCCATCGCGATACCATTTGCCGGCTTGGCGCTCGGCTTCCTGATCCGCGAACTGCATTTTTTTCTGGACCGCTTTATCGTCGACAACCTGTGGCAGGCGCTGATCGGTGTCATTGGCGCCCTGCTGATCGTGTACACGTACCGCCATCGGCGGCGGCTGCAGATCGCCCTGGCCCGCGTCTGGCCTTCGCCTGGGCTGACGCTGTTATTTGCAGGCGCCGTCATCCTGTTCGTCTTCGTGCGACTGGTCGGCGCGGAAACGCTGTGGATGTCGATCCTCGACGACGACTACCGTCGCATCACCAAGCTCGCGGTCGAGGAGTTCATCGAGCTGAGCGGCTACTTCCTGTGGATGATCGGCACGATCGAATACGCGTTCCAGGCCCGCGCGATCGCCTACCGCGAACCCCAGCCTGCCGTGCGCCGCCGCCGCGAGAAACGCCGTCAAGCCGCCGACCGCCGCTATTAGGGTGTCAGTCACCTTATTTCCAGTCTAAAGGCGCTAATCACCTTTAGACTGGAAATAAGGTGACTGACACCGGATTAGAGGATCGTGGGGTTTGGCACGTCGCCGTATACTTCTTCGGGGTCGAAGACCTTTTCCGTTTCGGTCCACTCGAGCGCGACGTGCCCGCCTGTCTGTTTTGCGTCGAAGTCGCTGCCGACCGGGACCTTGCGGTAGAAGCAGGAGCGATAGCCGACGTGGCAGCTCGCGCCGCCGGCCACGTCGACGCGCAGCCAGATGCAGTCCTGGTCGTCGTCGACCAGCAGCTCGCGCACGGTCTGTACGAGGCCGCTCGTGGCGCCCTTGTGCCAGAGTACCTGGCGGCTGCGGCTCCAGTAGTGGGCCTCGCCCGTCGCGATCGTGCGCTGCAGGGCTTCGGCATTCATGTATCCCTGCATGAGCAACTCGCCGCTGTCGGCATCGGTCGTTACAACGGTAATGAGTCCGCGCTCGTCGAACCTGGGCGCGAGGTCGTTGCCTTCCTCGACCTGCTCGACGGACGTGCGGGCTTGAAATCGAACGGGGGCGCCTGACATCGTGTTTACTCGAACAAAATGGGGGCCGGAAGAATACCTAGCGTGGCCGTGCCCGGCAATGTTGCTATGATTCACGTTTTTGACCGGCCGGACCGAACACGATGACGCTACAGCTCCACGACACGCTCCGGGGCAGGAAAGTCCCCTTCGAGCCCCTTAGCGAGGGCGAGGTGACGATGTACCTGTGCGGCCCGACGGTCTACAACTACGCGCACATCGGCAACGCGCGGCCGGCCGTGGTTTTCGACCTGCTGGCGCGCGTTCTCCGGCGGCGCTACAGGCTGACGTTCGCCCGCAATATTACGGACGTCGACGACAAGATCATCGCGGCCTCGCAGGAGTCGGGCGAACCGATTGCCGACATCACTGCGCGCTATGCAAAGGTCTACAACGAGGACATGGCGGCTCTCGGCGTGCAGCCTCCCGACGTCGAGCCGTACGCCACGCAGCACATCGACGTCATGATCGCGATGATCGAAAAGCTGATCGCGACCGGACACGCCTACGTGGCCGAGGGCCACGTGTTGTTCGACGTCGAATCGCACGACCATTACGGCGAGCTGTCGAAGCGCGACCTGCGGGAGATGATTGCCGGCTCCCGCGTCGAGGTCGCGCCCTACAAGAAGGCGGCACAGGACTTCGTGCTCTGGAAGCCTTCGAGTGACGACCAGCCGGGCTGGGAATCGCCCTGGGGCCGCGGCCGGCCGGGGTGGCACATCGAGTGCTCGGCCATGGCGGAGAAACACCTCGGCGAGACGATCGACATTCACGCGGGCGGACAGGACCTCGTGTTCCCGCATCACGAAAACGAGTGTGCGCAATCGCGCTGCGCCCACGGCGGCGCGCCATTCGCGCGCTACTGGCTGCACAACGGATTCCTCAGCGTCGACGAGACCAAGATGTCGAAGTCGCTCGGCAACGTGCTGCTCGTGCACGACCTGATCGAGACCATCCCGGGCGAAGTGATCCGCCTCGCTTTGTTGGGCGCGCATTATCGCCAGCCCCTGGACTGGTCGGCCGAGACGATCCAGTCGGCGCGGCGCATGCTCGACCGGCTTTACGGCGCCGTGCGGGGCATCGAGGTGTCCGACGAGGTGCGCGCGGCGGCCGAGGTGCCCGAAGGCATCGTCGCGGCGCTCGAGGACGACATCAACACGCCGAGAGCCCTGGCCGAGTTCTTCGCGCTGGCGCGCTCGTTGAACAAGTCCAACGACCCCGGGGAAATGGCGTCCCTGGCCGCGCAAATGTACGCTGCCGGCGCTCTGATGGGACTGCTGACGAGCGACCCGGAGGCGTGGTTTGCTGGTGACGTCGAGGGCGACACGGCGTCGGACGAGATCGAGGCGCTGATCGCGAAGCGCAATGAAGCGCGCGCCAACAGGGACTGGGCCGCGGCCGACGGCTTTCGCGACCAACTCAACGACATGGGGATTACGATCGAGGACGGGCCCGACGGCACGACCTGGCGGCGGAACTGAGCGTGAGCAACGAAATCGCAGAGACGCAGCGCGAGCTCATCGACGAGTTCGGCCTGTTCGATGACTGGATGGACCGCTACCAGTACATCATCGACCTGGGCCGACGCCTGCCCGAATTCCCGGACGAGTTGCGCACCGAGGAGAACCGCATCCGCGGCTGCCAGTCGCAGGTCTGGTTCGTGCCCGAGCGGCGCGACGGACGCCTGTACTTCCAGGCCATCAGCGATGCCGCGATCGTCTCCGGGCTGATCGCGCTTTTGCTGAGGCTCTACAGCGGACGCCACCCGCGCGACATCCTCGATACGCCGCCCGATTTCGTCGGGGCCCTGCAGCTCGAGAGCCACCTGAGCCCGACGCGCAGTAACGGCCTGAGCTCGATGCTCAAAGCCATCCGCGGCTTCGCCGAAGAGGCGCTCGAGGCAGCCTGATGCCGGGGGCGGTCAGCCGCATGCTCGCCAGGCCGCTGATCGGGCTCGTAAAGTTCTATCGCCTGGCGATATCGCCCTGGCTCGGCATGAACTGCCGCTACCAGCCGACCTGCTCGAGCTATGCCATCGAAGCCCTGCAAGTGCACGGCGCTCTCAAAGGCGGATGGCTGGCGTTGAAACGCATCGGCCGTTGCCACCCCTGGGGCGGCTCCGGCTACGACCCGGTGCCGGGCACGGAGGACGAGCATGGAGGCCGGTAGACTCGTCAGAAGTGCGCTCTATCCGCTGACCCAATCCAGCGTACTTGTTGCGATGGTCGTTTTCTGGATCCTGGCGACGCTGGCTGGCGCCGCGGGCATGTTCGGCATCTGGCTGGCCATCGTGATCGTCCCGGCCGTCTTTCGCTATCAACTG
>JBFGYM010000029.1:0-16875 GCA_041587435.1 Woeseiaceae bacterium | reverse complement strand
GACCGGCGTATGGCCGTCAGCATGCCGAGCCCGAGCACGTCGACCTTGAGCAAACCGAGTTCCTCGAGATCATCCTTCTCCCACTGGATCACGGTGCGCTCGGGCATCGCTGCGTTCTCGACCGGCACGAGTTCATGGAGCGGCGCGTTGGAGATGACGAAACCGCCGACGTGCTGCGACAGGTGCCGCGGGAAACCGATCAGCTCGCGCACGAGATACAGGAGGCGCCTGACGACGGGGCTGTCCGGCGCAAGCCCGGCCTCGAGGATGCGGCTGTCGTCGACCGACTGGCCGTCCCACCACTGCATCGAGCGCGCCAGGCGGCCGACCTGCAGTTCGCTCAGGCCCAGCACCTTGCCGATATCACGCAGGGCACTGCGCGGCCGGTAAGTAATGACCGTCGCCGCCAGCGCGGCACGCTCCCGGCCGTACTTCGAGTAGATGTACTGGATGACCTCCTCGCGGCGTTCGTGCTCGAAATCGACGTCGATATCGGGCGGCTCGTTGCGTTCCTTCGAAATGAACCGCTCGACGAGCATCTCCATGCGGCCCGGATCGACCTCCGTGATACCGAGACAGAAACACACGGCCGAGTTGGCGGCCGACCCGCGACCCTGGCACAGGATGCCCTGCGAGCGCGCGTAGGCCACGATGTCGTAGACGGTCAGGAAGTACGGCTCGTAGCCCAGATCGGCGATCAACGCGAGTTCGTGCTCGACGAGACGCGTCACTTTCGGCGGCGCGCCCCCCGGCCAGCGCTGCTGCATGCCTTTTTCGGTCAGCCGGCGCAGCCAGGTCGCCGGCGTCTCTCCGGCGGGTACGATCTCGTCAGGGTATT
Organism: Woeseiaceae bacterium; assembly: GCA_041587435.1. Lineage (GTDB taxonomy): Bacteria > Pseudomonadota > Gammaproteobacteria > Steroidobacterales > Woeseiaceae > UBA1847. Next base: position 16,037 of record JBFGYM010000029.1, on the reverse strand, counting down.
CGTAACGCAACTCGTCGAGGGAAAAGTCGACGAGGTTTGCGATGTGCAGGCTCTCCTCGAGCAGGGCCGGCGGGTAGACGTGCCGCAGAACCTCGAGCGGGCGCAGGTGCCGTTCACCGTTCGGGTACAGCGCGAACCCGGCGTTGTCGACCGTCGTGCCGTGGCGTATCGCGGTGACCGCGTCCTGCAGGATGCGCCGTGCCCGGCAGTGCATGTGTACGTCGCCCGCAGCCACGAGCGGCAGCTTCAGGCGACGCCCTTCCTCTCGCAGTTTCGCCAGCTGTTCGCCCTGGCGCCCGTCGGCCAGCAACTCGACGGCGATCCAGAGGCGATCGCGAAACGTCTCCCGCAGCCAGTGGTCCTCGACGTCGAGCGTGAAGTCCTGGTCGGGCACCCACAGCACGAGGCAACCGGGCAGCCCGTCCTCGAGGGCATGCCGCGTCAGTTCGTAGCGGCCTTTCTCCGCCGCGCGGCGCGCCGTCGTGATGAGGCGGCACAGCGAGGCGTAGCCCTCGCGATTCCGTGCCAGCGCGACGAGCCGGCGGCCGCTCGGAAGACGCAGTTCCGACCCGATGATGAGTTTTTTCAGTCCGTGTTCCCTGGCCGCGGAATGCGCCCGCACGATGCCGGACATCGTGCACTCGTCGGTGATTGCCAGCGCCTCGTAACCGAGGGCGGCCGCCGTTGCAACGAGTTCCTCGGGATGGGAAGCGCCGCGCAGGAACGTGAAGTTACTGAGCGCGTGCAGCTCGGCGTACGGCATGGCGACTACCCGAAATAACCATGCAGGTACCAGGACGCGTCGCGCGCACGATTGCGGAAGACCCACAATCGCCTGCCGCCCTCGTCCGTCGCCGTGTAGTAATCGCGGGCAATGCCGTCCTCGTCCCACCAGCCGGTCTCGAGGCGCTCGGGTCCGTCGACGAGTTGCAGGCGATGCCCCTGGTGGGTCGGGTAGCCGCTGTCCGCCGACAACGGCGCCGGTTCGGGCAGCATCCACAACGGCCGCCGCCGGTAAGGCGGGGGAACGTCCCGTGTCGTGCCGGCCCGGTCGGCCAGCACGCTCTGCGATCGCCACGCATACTGCGGCCGGTGATCGGCCACCATCGACGTCGACTGCACGGACTGGTCGCCGATACGCGCAACGAGGCGCTCCGCGAGTTGCGTGACCGAAAAACGCGGCGGCGCCGCACCGGGCTTGCCGGACAGGCCCAGTTCGGCCGTCTCGGCCCGCTGCGCCTGCGTCACGCCGCCCTGCAGGCGCACGGCGATCACGGGCGCGGGCAGGTTCAGCTGCTCGAAACGTATGTCGAGCAGCGCCGACCAGCGCCCGGCCGAGCGCTCCGCACGCGCGCAGCCGAGGCGCAGTTCCGTCGCCGGCCCCTCGAGATGGAAGAAACTGAAGCACACGCGCTGTGTACCGAGCTGCCGCGCGAGCAGGAAGCGCTCGTGCGAGGACAGCAGTTCACGGCAGATATTGAGCAGCAACTCGCGGTCCGTCTGTTCCTCGGTCATCTCGTAATCCGCGCAGAAGCGTTCCGGTGCGCGCCACGACCGGCGCGGGTCCGGCAGGTGGCCGAGCGCGCGATCGAGTTCGAGCAGGCGGGCCGCCCCGAAACGCCGCGTGAAGCCTTCGCGCGGCAAACGCAGGCAATCGCCGACCGTCGTGACCCCCATGCCGGCCAGGGCATCGCACAGGCCGGCCGGCCAGCCGATACGGGTCAGCGGCAGGCGGCGCACGGCCGGCGCCACGTTGTGCGTGTTGCGGATGCAGGCCTGGCGTCCGGCGCGCGCCAGCCAGCTCGCGGCGAGCGGCGTCGGCGCAATCGCCAGCGACGCCTCGAAGCCGAGCGCGCGTATGCCGCGTGCGATCTGCTGCCGCAACGGCCGCAGGCCGCCGAACAGGCGCAGGCTGCCCGCGATTTCGAGCAGCAGGACGTCACGGCCGGCCATCGAGACGAAGGACGAAAAGCGTTCCAGCCACGCGGCCAGTCCCTCGAGCGCCTGCTGTTCCCGGAGCAGGCTGCGTTCCTCGAGCTGCAGCGCCGGCAACAGCGCCAGAGCCGCGTTGGCCGCCAGCCCGGGTCGGACGCCGGCCGCCCTCGCCTGGCGATCGGCCAGCAGAACACGGTGAATGCCGTGTTGCTCCTCGACGACGGCGGTGGGCACATCCGCCGTCCTGCACGCTTCCAGCGGCAGCTGCGGCAGCCACACACAGAACCACAGGCGCTCGGCCGGGCGGGTGGCCGGCGGCCGCGTCGCCGGCCCGGGCTCGACCAGCGGCAGGGCCTGCTGCACAACGGCCGAGGTCGGAGCAGCGTCCCGCGGCATCGCAGGCGGTTTGCAGGCCCGCGATTTCATCAGAGGAGTTGCGGGATGACGGCCGGGCGGCCGCCACGGCTCTTGAGGATACGCACGCGCGTGCCCTGCGCGCCCGAGTGCAGCTCGAGGCGCAGCGCCGCGGCCGAGGGCTGGCTGCGGGCAGCGAGCGGGCGAAACGCGATCGCCCAGCTGCCGCCCTTCTCGGCGGCGAGCTGTAGCCGCCGGCTCGCCTGGTCGTCGAGTCGCTCGGGCCACAGCAACACGGCCGCACAGGTGCCCGAGGACAGGGCCTGCTCGGCCGACCAGAGAATTTCCGTCGCGTCCTTCGGGCGCACGATCAGCATGCGTGACAGGTCGATGCCGCATTGCCGCAACGCGGGCGGGTAAGGTTGAAACGGCGGCGCCACCCAGGCGATCCAGCCGGGTTCGCTGAAATCCTGCCGTGGCGACTCGTTGCTGAGCCGGGCCAGCGCCGGCATCAGGAGGCGCAGCTCCCCGATGCCGTACTCGCCGGTGAGGATTTCCGTCAGTGCATCAGGCGGCCAGCCGCCGCCCGGGAGATACCGGTCGAGTTCGGGGTAACCGGTCGCCAGTCCGGCGGGTCGCCGGTCCTGGCTGCGCCCGCGCCAGACACGCGGGTTCGCGAGTACCTTGTCGAGTGGCGATGACAATGCTCAATGCAACGGCAGGCCGTCGCGGATCACGCCGACGACGACGCCTTCGATCACGAGCGCCCGTTCCCGGAGATCGACTTCGATCGGTTCGAACTCGTCGTTTTCGGGCAGCAGCGACACCAGCGAGCCCGTCTGGCGATACCGCTTGACCGTCACTTCGTCGTCGAGGCGCGCCACGATGATCTGCCGGTTGCGCACTTCGGGCGTACGGTGCACGGCCACGAGGTCGCCGTCGAGGATGCCGACGTTCTTCATGCTCATGCCATGGACGCGCAGCAGGTAATGCGGTTTCGGACTGAAGAGCTGCGGATCGAGCTTGTAATGCGCCTCGATGTGTTCCTGGGCCAGGATCGGGCTGCCCGCCGCGACACGGCCGACGAGCGGCAGGCCCATCTGGTCGCGCAGCGAGTCCTTGAGCTGGATGCCACGCGATGCGCCCGGCAGGAGTTCGAGCACGCCTTTTTTCTGCAGGGCACGAAGATGCTCCTCGGCCGCGTTGGCCGACTTGAAACCGAGCTCGGCCGCGATTTCGGCGCGCGTCGGCGGCATGCCGGTCTCAGCGATAAATAGCTGAATCATTTCGAGAATTTGCTTTTGTCTGGGGGTCAGTTCGCGCATTTGAACAGTTCCTGTATACATTCACAGTACATGGGATTATATACAGTACATCGCACAGTGCAACAGGAGATTTGCGACCCGCTGCATTGCAAAACCGCCCGATTCCCCCTCTACTTGGGCGCCGTCCCCCCGAAGGAGAAACCGATGCCGCGCCACACCCTGCACGTGTCCACCTGGCTGACCGCCCTGTGGCTGGCTGCGCCCGCCGCCCAGGCCGACAACACCGCCACGCTGGACGGCTGGCCCGACTGGGTGCGCGACGGCATGGCGGCCGAAGCGCCCCGCCTGAAATACCGTGAGGTGAAGACACCGGATGACAGTGTCCGCGCCCGGCTGCCGGGTAAACCGCCCAAACCGCAGGCCATCGAGGACGGCTGGTACTACACCGCCGACATCAAGTCGGATACGCCCGTCGAGTGTTACCTGTTCAACTCGGGGCGCGACCTCGCGACCTTCATCGACGTGATCGCCGAAGCCAACATCGGGGCCGTGAGCGACAGCCACGGCACGGTCGGCAACCGGCGCGTCTTCCACACCGGCGCCGGCGAAGTGGCCGGCATGCCCTACCTCGCGCTCGAATGGCTGTACACGGTCGAGTCCGAGTCACAGCGGCTGGTCGCCTTTACCAAGGTACGCGCTGCGGGCAAGGGTGACACCGCAATGGCCTGCGCCCACAACCACCTCGGCTACCGCGACACGTTTGCCAAGGTTTTCGCCGAGTTCGTCAGCAGCGTCGATGCGGGCGACACGACATCCGCCCCTTTCTACGAGGACATCTCGCACATCGACATCAACGGCATCGGACCCGGGGTCGTCTACAGCACCTACTCGATCGACGAGGACGGCGACATTCGCGCGGAACTCGCCGAGTCGATTCTCCTGCCCGTTGATCCGTCGACACTCATGACGAACGACTCCTACGCGGTGAGTTATTCCGATGCAAAAAGCGGCGCCCTGATCAGCGCGCACGACATCACCGTCGAAAACGGCGAGATCACGGGCAACATGATGCTGCAAAGGAACGATGCGGGCGCCTGGGTCTCGAGCGGCAGCATGCAGGGCAAGAAACTCGAGCACGAGATCGACGGCGCGCTCGAACCGGCGAGCGAATGGCAACAGCTGGTTGTGGTCCGCGACCTGTTCGCCGGCGACGAGAAGATGGCATCGGTGCTCGTCTGGGTCCCGGACGCCGATCCAACCAAGTTCATCGAAGCGACGATCGACCGCAGCGATGCCGCGTCCGACCGGGAGGCGACGCTGACTATCGGTCCGATCCGATCGACGGGCCGTTTCGACGAGGCCGGCCATCTTGTCGAAGCGGACACGAGCGTGGGCCCGGTGCAAATGAAGATGCGCCGCCTCTGGTCGCAGGGAACGACGAAGCGGTGACGCGCGTCCTGGCCGCCCTGCTCGTCGCGGCGGGTCTCCTGTGTGCGCCCGACGCTCGCGCGGATGCCGACTCGCCGTACCTCGCGACCATTGCCATCGAACGCGCGCCGGGCGCCACGCGGCCGTTGAGCGAACCGCTGGTCTCGACCCTGCACGTCGCCGATGCATCGCGCAGTGCGGCAGCGATCACGCCGGTCGACGGACTCGAAGTGCTGAGCCGGGTCGACGGCGAACTCCGCATTCGCTTCGCGGCGCGCCCGACTGTTGCCGACGGCGACCCGGGCGACTTTCTCGACAGCACCTGGGTCGTCGACTTCGACGAACCCGCCGTTCGCGAATTGACCGACGCGCTCGCGCCGGACGGGGAAACGGCCCCGACGATCGGGCAGCTGGAACGTTTCGTGTTCGAGCATATCGCCGACAAGACGTATTCCCGCTCGTTCGACCTCGCATCACAGGTCGCGCTCAGCGGCAAGGGGGACTGTACCGAGCACGCGGTGCTGCTGGCCGCCGTGGCGCGCGCGCAGAATTACCCCGCACGCGTCGTCTTCGGCAACCTCGTCGTCGAGACGCCGTCGGCACTGCACGCCTTCGGGCATGCCTGGACCGAGATCCACGACGGCGACCGGTGGCAGATCCGCGATGCGACGCTACCGGGCGACGCGCCCGGCGCAGCCGCCGTGCGCTACATCCCGCTTGGCGCGTTGCGCGACGAGGGACCCGGGTACGCGCTCGCCATGTTCGAGGTCATCAGTGCCATGCCGAGCCGGATCAGCGGAGTCGGGGGAACGCCCTGATTTTTCGGGAGATCCTGTCGCGAAAAAACGACAGGTGCGGCCGAACACCCCGGTTTTCGTTGCAGCCGCGGCCCGTTTGGGAAATAATGCGCCTGCAGTTTTTCCCAACAAAGGAACCTTCCAAAATGAAAAATACCGCACTCAGAGCTGGTGCACTCGCACTCTTTGTCGCTATGGCCGCCGGCTGTGCTACCACGGGGCTGGATGATGTCAAGGCGACGGCCGACCGCGCCGCTTCCGATGCTGCCGCTGCTGCGTCTGCTGCCGAAGCTGCTCGCGCTTCTGCGGACCGCGCTGCTCAGGCCGCTGCTGCCGCACAGCGCACGGCTGACCAGGCACTGTCTGCCGCTACCAATGCGCAGGCTTGCTGCGACGCCAACAAGGCGAGCATGGAGCGTATGTTCCAGAAGTCGATGTCGAAATAAAATCGGCTCACGCCAAGGCTATTCAAACGCCGCGCTCGTCGCGGCGTTTTTTATTCCCGAGCCGACCGTCTCGGGAATGCCGTCGGAGCGCTCGACGAGTTTCTCGACGAGTTCCCAGTCGAGCTGGCCGGCGCGCACCGCCGTCGCAACGATGAACTGCTCCGTGACGTACGTGAGCGGGTCTTTGGCACCCGGCGGAGGCGGCGGCAGTTCGACATCGGCGTCGAGTTTCTCGAGGTGATCGAGTGTCTCATCGACGAGCGGCTGTGCCGATTCGAGCAACGGGTGAATCTCGGCAACGAGCGTCTCGCCTTCCCAGCCGATCTTGACCGGCTCGTTGATGATGCGCACGTGCGTGTTGACGCGAATGTTGTCGTACAGGAATTCGATGTCCTCAGGATACATGCGCACGCAACCGTGCGACACGCGCATGCCGACGCCTGCGGGCCGATTCGTACCGTGAATCAGGTAGCCCGGCAGGTCGAGTCGCAGGGCGCGCGTGCCGAGCGGATTCTGCGGGCCGGGCGGTACGACGCGCGGTAGCGGATCCCCGTCCGCCTCGTGTTCGTCGCGCACCGATTGCGGCGGGTACCAGGCCGGGTTCTTCGCCATTGCAATGATCTTCGTGTCGCCGATCGGCGTCTCCCAGTCCATGCGCCCGATGCTCATCGGGAACGTGTACACGTACGCCGGCTTGCCGTCGCGCGGCTCGGGAAAGTAATACATGCGGTACTCGGCGAGGTTGAGCACGAGTCCCTTGCGCGGCCCGGGCGGCAGGACGAAACGGTTCGGCAGCACGATCTCGGTACCCTCGCCCGGCAGCCAGACGTCGACGTTCGGGTTGGCGCGAACGAGGTCGTAATAGCCGAGCCCGTGCCGACGCGCGATGTCGACGAGCGTGTCGTCGTAACGCGCCGTAATCGTCGACACCGAGCCGATGACGTCAAAGCCTTCGGGCGGCAGTTCGAAAACTTCCGCGTAAACCGGGACGGTGGCCGGCGCCAGGACGGCCAGAATTAGAAATAATTTGCGCATTACTGGCCTTTCTCGTCGGCCTCGATGACCTCGGTTTCGCACTCGGCAGCGGCCAGCCACGACTGCATGGCCTTGCTTTCGAGCAGGCGCTGCGGGTAAAAGCCCGCAGACTCCGGCAGATTAATACCATAGGTGCGCAGCCGCAGCACGACCGGCGCGTACATCGCATCTGCCACCGAGAAGTCGCCAAACAGCCAGCCGCCGCGCTCACCATAGCGCTTGTGGCATTCCGACCAGATCGCGATAACGCGGTCGATGTCGGTTCCGAGTTCGTCCGGAATCGGCACCTTGCGACCCATCGCGCGGCAATTCATCGGCATGCACTCGCGCAGGTGGAAAAATCCCGAGTGCATCTCCGCCGCGATCGATCGCGCGTGGGCGCGCTCATCGGCATCGTCAGGCCAGAGCCGGCGATCGGGCCAGCGTTCGGCCACGGTTTCGCAGATCGCCAGTGAATCCCAGACGGCCAGGTCGCCGAGCAACAGGACCGGAACGCGCCCCGCGGGCGAATACCCCAGGATTTCCTGTTTCGACGTCGGCGTGTCGAGCGGGATGCGGTGCTCGTCGAAGTCGATGCCCGCCTCCCTCATGAGCAGCCAGGGCCGGAGGGACCAGGACGAGTAATTCTTGTTGCCGATGATGAGTTTCGGTTTCATTGCGTTGCACCCGTGACGGTCGACCTATGGTAAACCATCATGCGTTGACCATCATAGGGACTTGCCGTTAGCCTGTTCGCATGAGCCTGCGAATTTCGTTCGAATTGACCGACCGCGACCTGCATTTCTTCCGCCAGGCGCTGCGGCAATCGCGCGAGGCGGTCCGGGATGCCGAGGACGCGGAGATCATCGAGGCGATTCACTCGGTGCTCGACGAGATTCGCAGCAGCGAACCGCTGCCGGATTTTGTCGGCCGGCGTATCCCGGAACTCGAATCGCTGATCCGCATGCTGGCCGACGATGACTGGCAGTTGCCCGAAGAGGACCGCGAGCGCCTGCTCGCAACGTTCGTCTACTTCGCCGATCCGGAGGACATCCTGCCCGATGACGTGCCGATCATCGGTTACCTCGACGACGTGATCATCATCGAACTCGTCGCGCGCGAGTTGCAGCACGTGCGCGAAGCCTACGACGACTTCTGCGCGTTTCGCGAGGACTTTGAAAAGAAGCACAGCGACGCGCTGGACCCGGTGATTCGCCGCGATCGGCTGGACCGTCGCCGGCAGCAACTGCACCAGCGCATGCGCCGACGCTCGGCCGCACAGAAAAAATCCAGCCTCTGGTAAGTCAATGGCGGAGTTAAGGTGACAGTCACCCTAATTCTCCTGCCGTCTCAAGATCGCTTCAGACATCGCATGCGGAATTAGGGTGACTGTCACCTTAACTCCGCACCGCCTCACAGGCGCATCAGGACCGAGCCCCAGGTGAAGCCGCCGCCGAAGGCCTCCATGAGAATCAGCTGGCCTTCCCTGATCCGGCCGTCGCGGCGGCCGACATCGAGCGCCATCGGCACGGAAGCAGCCGACGTGTTGCCGTGATCCTGCACGGTCAGGATGACCTTCTCCATCGGCAGGTCGAGCCGCTTGGCCGTCGCCTGGATGATGCGGATATTGGCCTGGTGCGGGATCAGCCAGTCGAGTTCTTCCTTGGCGATGCCGGCCTGTTCGAGCGTGTACGACGCAATATCGCCGAGCGTCGTTACGGCCACCTTGAAGACTTCGTTGCCTTTCATGATGATGTTGGCTTCATCGGTGCCCGCCGCGGCGAGGTTCGACGACACGCCGACCGGGTAATGCAGCAATTCCCGGTATTGCCCGTCCGCGCCGAGGTGCGTGGCGATGATGCCCGGTTCGTCGGACGGCACGACGATCGCCGAGCCCGCCCCGTCGCCAAACAGCACGCAGGTATTGCGGTCGTTCCAGTCGATCAGCTTGGTTATGCACTCGGCACCGGTGACGAGAACGCACTTCGCCGCACCGGTCTTGATGAACTTGTCGGCCACGGTCAACGCGTAGATGAAGCCCGAACAGGCCGCTTCGAGACTGAATGCCGGGCACGCCGGGATGCCGAGCCGGTGCTGAATCAGCGTCGATACATTCGGGAAGATGAAGTCCGGCGACGTCGTCCCGGTGATGACCATGTCGATGTCGCCGGGCTTGACGCCCGCGTCGGCCATCGCGGTTGTCGCCGATTCGACGCACATGTCCGACGTGGTTTGCTCGGGCTCGACCACATGGCGGCGCTCGACACCCGTGCGCGTACGAATCCACTCGTCCGTGGTATCGACGATTTTCTCGAGATCGACGTTGGTCATGACGCGCTCGGGCAGATACCGTCCCGTGCCGGCGATACGCGAATAGGTCATACGGCTTCCTCTTGCAGCATGGCGCCGATCTGCTGTGGTAACTGGTTGCGAACTTCGACGATCGCATTGTCTATGGCGTGCTGGAATGCAAATGCGTCCGCACTGCCATGGCTTTTTATAACGATACCATTGAGGCCCGCCAGCGTCGCACCGTTGTACTTGCGGGAGTCCATCGTCGATGCGAGGTCGCGTAACACCGGACCGGCGAGAATCGCCTGCAATTTCGTGAACCAGTTGCGCTGAAACGCGTTCTTGAGATGGTGCTTGCAGAGACCGACCGTGCCTTCCATGGTCTTGAGCGCGACGTTGCCCGTGAAGCCGTCCGTGACGACGACGTCCGTCTTGCCCGAAATCAGGTCCGTTCCTTCGACGAACCCGATGTAATTGAGCGTGCTGGCGGAGAGCATCGCGGCGGCTTCACGGACCGTGTCGTTGCCCTTGATGTCCTCCGCGCCGATATTGAGCAGTGCCACGCGGGGACGATCGATGCCCTGGATGTCGGCGGCGACGATCGAGCCCATCAGCGCGTACTGGAACAGATGTTCGGGGGTTGCCTGCGTGTTGGCGCCCAGGTCGAGCATGTGAAACGAACCGCCGAGTGACGGGATCTCGGCGATGATGGCCGGACGATCGATGCCGGGCAGCATTTTCAGCACGAACTTCGCAGTCGCCATGAGCGCGCCGGTGTTGCCCGCGCTGACGCAGGCGTCCACCGAGCCGTTCTTGACGAGATCGATCGCGACGCGCATCGACGAATCTTTCTTGCGGCGCAAGGCTTCAGCCGGCGGCTCCGACATTTCGACAACCTGGCTCGCGTGGTGCACCCGCAGTCGCGCATCGTCCCCGACGATGTCCTCGACGAGTCGACGCAGGCGTTCCTCGTCGCCGACCAGCACGAGGTCGACGTGGCGGTACTTGGCCAGCGTCGCGGCCGCCGCGCGCACGACGACCTCGGCGCCGAGATCGCCGCTCATGGCATCGAGGGAAATGATCGAGTGAGCGCTCACCGTGCGTCGCGCCGGGCGGTACCCGGCCGATCAGGGGCGTGCTTACTCGTTGTCGTCGACCGACTCAGGCTGCGAAACAACCTGGTTGCCGCGGTAGAATCCGTCCGGCGTGACGCGGTGGCGCAGATGCGTCTCGCCCGAGGTCGGGTCGACCGACAGCGCGGGCTTCTTCAACTTGTCGTGCGAACGACGTGCGCCGCGCGTTGCAGGGGTCCTGCGACTCTTCTGAACAGCCATAATTTCCTCCAGTGAGCGCGGCGTACCGGCCCTTATTCGTCCTTTGCCATCTGCTCGCGCAAGGCGGCAAACGGCGTCGTCTTCCTCTCGGCGTCGGCCGCCTCCGGCGCTGCCAGCGCCTTGCATGCGGCGGACTCCGTGTGCATCGCCGCGAACGGCAACGCCATGATCAGCAGCTCTTCGACGATGTCCTTGGGCCTCAGGAGCGTTTCCTCGAGTTCCCAGACCTCGTACTCGTCGTAGCCGTCGGCGCCCTGCTCGAGAGCGAGCAGCAGCAGATCGGCCTCCGCCTCGAGCGGCAACCGGAACGGCTCGAGGCAGCGCTGGCAGACCGCGTCGACGGTCGTCCCGACCCGGCAGGCGACGCGCGGCAACTGCTGCTGCGCATCCGCGAATCCGAATTCGAGACGGCCCGCGACCCGTGCGTCGCGCCAGCCCGCAGGTATCTTATCAACTTCCAGCGTCCCGAGGTCTGCCTCGATGACGCTGGCGAGCTGCTCGAAATCGCCTATTTTTTCAGCAATTTCAATCACTTGCGAAGCAGCCGCCCAGTCGGCGGCGGTTCGGCGCTCGCGCAGCGGATTACCCATGGCGCGCGCATGATAAGGACCTATGGAGGCCAAGTCAAAGCATCGGCGGAAGAAATTTCGGTACCCGGCGGGAAACCGGGTAAACTCGCCGCATCGCGACTTAAGGTTCTGATTTATTTATGCAAAATCCCACCGCACCGACGATCGTCCTGGCCTCGTCGTCGCCGTATCGGCGCGACCTCCTGGACCGTTTTCTCGACGAATACGAGGCCGTGGCCCCGGAGGTGGACGAACGCAACGCTAAGGACCTGCCGCCGGCGGAGCTCGCCCGGCACCTCGCCCGCAAGAAGGCCGAGGCGGTCGCGGTCAATGCCCGCCAGGCGCTCGTGATCGGTGCGGACCAGGTGGCCGTGCTCGACGACCGGGTCCTTGGCAAACCCGGCGAGCATGCTCGGGCGGTCGAGCAACTGCTGGCGGCATCGGGCAAAGCCGTCACCTTCCTGACGGCCGTGTGCATCCTCGATCCGGTCGGCCGCGCGCGCTACGAGCACACCGACAAGACGGTCGTGCGATTCCGGCGGTTCGACCGGCGCCTCGCCGAAGCGTATCTGCGGCACGACGAGCCCTACGACTGCGCCGGCAGCTTCAAGCTCGAAGGCGCCGGCTTCGTGTTGTTCGAGTCGGTCACGACCGACGACCCGACCGCGCTGATCGGTCTGCCGATGATCTGGCTGGCCGACCGCCTGCTGCAGCTCGGCTACCTCCTCCCCTAAAACGGTGTCAGTCACCTTATTTCCAGTCTAAAGGTGTCAGTCACCATTAGACTGGAAATAAGGTGACTGACACCCTAATTAATTGCGGCGTTTGCGGCGCTGCGCCTCGATCACGCCGTCCGCCAGGAAGCGCTCGAGGTCGTCGGCCAGCGGTGCCGTGAAATGCAGGTCGTTGCCACTGTCGTCGGCGAACGCGATCGACTGGGCGTGCAGGAACAGGCGGTCGAGCCCGAGTTCGCGCGCCTGCGCGTTCACGGCCGCGTCCCCGTAGCGCTCATCGCCGACGATCGGGTGGCCTGCGTGCTGCAGGTGCACGCGGATCTGGTGCGTCCGGCCCGTCTCCGGCGCGCACAGCAGCAGGCTGTAGACGCCGTAGGTGCGTGACAGGCTGACGCGCGTTGCCGCCGGCTTGCCCTTGCTGCTGACAACGACATGGCGCTCCCCGCCCTTGCGGTTCGTCACGAGCAGCGGCACGTCGACAAGTTGCTCGCCGTACTGCCAGTCACCGGCGACGAGCGCGAGGTAGTTCTTCTCGACCTTTCCTTCGCGAAAACGCGCATGCAGCTCGCGCAGTGCGCTGCGCCGCTTGGCCATGACGAGGCACCCCGAGGTTTCGCGATCGATGCGGTGCACGAGCGCGAGGTCCTTCAGGTCGGACCTCGCGTGCCGCAGCAATTCGATCACGCCGTGGCTGATGCCGCTGCCGCCGTGCACGGCGACGCCGGCCGGCTTGTCGATAACAAGCAGCCGCTGGTCCTCGTAGAGAATCCGCTCGAGCATCGCCGCCGCCTGGCGCTCCGGCGGCGGCGGGCCGCCCGTGCTGACGCGGGCCGGCGGGATGCGCACCTCGTCGCCGGCGCGCAGCTTGTACTCGGCCCGCACGCGGCCGCCGTTGACGCGCACTTCCCCGCGCCGCAGCAGGCGGTATACGCGGCCTTTCGGCACGCCCGGCAATTCGCTGCGCAGGAAGTTGTCGATGCGTTGTCCGGCCCGGTCGTCGTCGATGCGCACCTTGCGCACGCCGGTGAGCCGGGTGTTCGCCTCGGCAGGCAATTTTTCTTGCATTTTCTTTGCTTTAGCGCGCAGGAGGTATGCTATATTACCGCCCAGAGGCGTTCAGGCATACCGGCCGAGACACTCCAAGCAGTTTTATTTTCCGGTCCCGCGAGCCAGCGAGACCTGGTTTCAGATGGCAGCAAGCACGGATTCCGGCCTGCGCCACGGCGGCAAAGCCGCAGGGAAATCATGCTGATAGTTTATCGGGCCCTGACCACTCTGGGTCTGGCCTGCACAGAAACGTTGAACCTGTTCGTCGACGCAATCCAGCGTCGCGCTCGTTTGCATGCGTCCCCCTGCGCCCGCCCGGCGCCGAGCCCCGTCGTGCTGTCCTCCACAAGACAAGTAGGACAACATGAAAAGAATGCTCATCAATGCAACTCAGCAAGAAGAGTTGCGCATGGCGATGGTCGACGGCCAGCGCCTCTACGATCTCAACATCGAAGCGCCGGCTAGCGAACGCAGAAAGGCCAACATCTACAAAGGTAAGATCACGCGCATCGAGCCCAGTCTCGAGGCCGCGTTCGTCGACTACGGCGCCGACCGGCACGGCTTCCTGCCCCTGAAGGAAATCTCCAGCGAGTACTTCGTCAAGGACGCCAAGAGCGGCAAACCCAACATCAGGGACGTCCTCAAGGAAGGCCAGGACATCGTCGTCCAGGTCGACAAGGAAGAACGCGGCAACAAGGGCGCGGCGCTGACCACCTTCGTCAGCCTGGCGGGCCGCTTCATCGTGCTCAAACCGAACAAACACCGCTCAGGCGGCGTTTCGCGCCGCATCACGGGACAGGACCGGGATGCCGCGCGCAAGTCGCTGAACTCGGTCGTGGTGCCCGACGGCATGAGCGTCATCCTGCGCACCGCCGGCATCGACCGCACAGCCGAGGAACTGGCCTGGGACCTCGAGAACCTGCTGACGGTCTGGACGGCAATCCTCAACGTCGTGCTCGAGCGCCCGTCGCCGTTCCTTATTTATCGCGAAGGCGACTCGGTCGTACGCGCCCTGCGCGATTACCTGACCAACGACGTCGGCGAGATCCTGATCGACGACGAGGCAACCTACAAGGAAGCGTACGAGCACATCGAAACGACGATGCCGCACAACCTGCGCAAGCTGAAGCACTACACGGACAGCGTGCCGCTGTTCACGCGCTTCCAGATCGAGTCGCAGATCGAGTCGGCGTTCGCCCATACGGTCACCCTGCCCTCGGGTGGCAGCATCGTCATCGACCACACCGAGGCGCTGGTCTCGATCGACATCAACTCGGCGCGCGCCACCAAGGGCGGCGACATCGAGGCCACGGCGCTGAACACCAACCTCGAGGCGGCCGACGAGATCGCGCGGCAGCTGCGCATCCGCGACCTTGGCGGGCTCATCGTGATCGACTTCATCGACATGGGCCCGTCCAAGCACCAGCGCGAGGTGGAGAGTCGCCTGCGCGAGGCCGTCCGCCAGGATCGCGCCCGCGTCCAGATCGGCAAGATCAGCCGCTTCGGCTTGCTGGAGATGTCTCGCCAGCGCCTGCGGCCGTCGATCGGCGAGTCGGCACACATGACCTGCCCGCGCTGCTCCGGTTTCGGCAACATCCGCAGCGTCGAGTCGCTCGCGCTCGCCATCCTGCGCATCGTCGGCGAGGAAGCCCGCAAGGAACGCACGGCCAAAGTCATTGCTCACCTGCCCGTCGAGGTCGCGACCTACCTGCTCAACGAAAAGCGCGACTGGGTGCAGAACCTCGAGGACAGCAACGATACGCAGATCGTACTCGTGGCCAATTCGCTCCTCGAAACGCCGCACTACGACGTGCGCCGCGTCCGCGACGACCAGACGGAACTCCCCGAGAACACCGGCGTCAGCTATTTGCTGACCGGTGAGAAGGTCGAGTCCGAGGCGCCGCAGGCGATACTCGAACGCAAGCACATCGAGGCGCCCGCCGTCGCGACGCTCAAGCCGACCAAGCCCGCGCCGAAACGCGAGGAGCCGGAAGAACCGCAAGCGCCGAAGAGCGAAGGCCTGCTGGCGAAGATCGCGTCGTGGTTCTCGAGCGACGACGAACCGGAACAGAAGAAGAAAAAGACGAAGAAGAAAACGCAGCAACGTCGCAAGACCGGGGACGCGCCTGCCCGCACCCGCCGTGCCAAAGCCCGGCGCGACGACGACACGGAATCCGCTGACGAACGCCGCACGCCGCGCAAGAAGACGCAGCGCAAGAAGAAGGCCAAGAAGACGACGAAGAAGACCGACTCGCGCCGCAAGGTTGCGCAGAAGGACGCGCCGCAGAAGGCCTCGCAGAAGCCGCAGGCCGACAAGCCGGGCGATACGCAGGACGATTCGTCGGACAAGAAGCGGACGTCACGCAAACGCCGGACTCGCGGCGGACGGCGGCGGCGCCGCAGCGCAGAGCGGCCGGAGCAAGCTGCCGAAGCGCAGCAACAGGGCGCGCAGCAGGCGCCGAAAGACCCGAAGCCTGCTGCGAACAGGGATGCAAAGCCCGCGCCGCAGCCGGACTCCGGGGCGCAAGACAAGCCTTCCGGGCCGCCGCGAGCCAGAACGGACGCCGAGCGCGCTGCGGACGAAGCGAAGCTGAAAGACGCAGCCTCACCGCAATCGCCGCGCGCCGAGCAGCCGCCTGCCGCCGAGAAACCGAAGGCTGAGCCGAAAGCCGAGCCGAAAGCCGAGCCGAAAGCCGCACCGAAAGCCGAGCCGAAAGCTGAGCCGAAAGCTGAGCCGAAAGCTGAGCCGAAAGCTGAGCCGAAAGCCGAGCCGAAACCGGAAGCTCCACGGTCGAAGGACGGCGACGACAAGCAGGTCGCCG
>JBFGYM010000028.1:0-16952 GCA_041587435.1 Woeseiaceae bacterium | reverse complement strand
TATCCGCTGACCCAATCCAGCGTACTTGTTGCGATGGTCGTTTTCTGGATCCTGGCGACGCTGGCTGGCGCCGCGGGCATGTTCGGCATCTGGCTGGCCATCGTGATCGTCCCGGCCGTTTTTCGCTATCAACTGTACCTGATCGAGGTACAGGCAACCGGGGCCGAGGCACAGCCGCCGGGTGCCGAGTTTTTCAACTGGTTTCACAATGTCTGGACGCTGTTCCCCGCCGTCATCGCCGTTGCCGCCGGCTGGGCTGCGTACGCCACCCATGCGGCTATGGGTACGACAGCGATGATCGTGGTGCTCGCTCTGTGTGGATTCGTCTACCCGGCGTTCATCGGCGTACTCGCCATCACGCGCTCACCGCTACAAAGCGTCAATCCCGTTGCGCTGTATCGGTTCCTGCGCGCGTCCGGCCCATCGTATGCGATCGCGCCGGCATACCTGTTGGTTTTCGGCCTGGCCGATCCGATGACGCAAAAGCTCTGGCCGGTGCTGCGTTCGCTCGTCGAGTTGTTCTTCGTATTCTCATTGCACTCCGTCATCGGGGCGATCATACGGTTGAAGGGGCTCTACGACGACGTCTACCTTCCCCAGGGTATCGAGCCCGGCGACGAGCACATCCGGGGCGACATCGAAAAGGAACGGGTAGCGGCGCTCGGCCATGCGTACGGCTTCATCAGCCGCGACAACCGCAAGGGCGGCTTCGAGCATATCGTCGACGCGATTGCGAAGGACCCTGAACCGAAGGCGGCGTGGGCGTGGTATTTCGAGCGCATGCTGGGGTGGGAGAACCGGCAGCACGCGCTGTTCTTTGCGCAACACTATATCCGCGACGCGCTGCAGCACGGCGAGCACGTCGCCGCCCTCAAGGCCCTCATGCGCTGCCGCCTGGTCGACGAGGATTTCAGGCCGTTTCCCGACGACGTTCCGGCCGCGATCGCCGCCGCCGAGGCGACGCGTAACACCGAGCTCGCAGCCGTGCTGAAGCGCCCCTGAGGCGCTACAATGGGTCCCATGGACAAACGCCTGCTCACGATCCTGCGCTGCCCGGTTACGCATAAGGGCTTGTCTTTGTTGAAAAAAGACAAACTCGACAAAGTCAACCAGGCGATCGCCGCCGGCGAGGTCTCGACGCTGGAGGGGGTCCGCGTCGAAACGCCGCTCGCCGAGGCGCTCGTCACGGATGACGGCAAGCGCCTGTACCCGGTCAACGACGGCATCCCGGTCCTGCTCGAAAGCGAGTCGATCCACATGGAGCAGATTGTTTGAAGATCCGGGCTAACCAGCTTTCATCGCACCTGAAGACATCGCTCGCCCCCTGCTACCTGGTCACCGGAGACGAACACCTGCTCGTCGCCGAGGCCGTTGACGCGATTCGCGAGGCGGCGCGCGAGCGCGGCTTCGGCAATCGCGAACTGCACGTTGCGACGACGGGTTTCGACTGGGGCCAGCTGACGGCCTCGTCGGGCAACCTGTCGCTGTTTGCGGAGCAACGCATCGTCGAGCTGCGCCTGCCGACCGGCAAGCCGGGCCGGGCGGGCGGCCAGGCGATCCAGGACCTCGCCGGACAGGCCGGCCCCGATCTGCTGTTCATCGTGACGGGACCCAAGCTCGACAAGAGTGGAGGCGCCTCGAAATGGGCGAAGGCGCTCGACAAGAAAGGCGTGAGTCTCGCCATCTGGCCCGTCGGCCCGCGGGAACTGCCGGGGTGGATCGCGAATCGCATGCGCCGCGCGGGACTGCAGCCCGACCGGGAGGCCGTCGCCATGATCGCCGACCGGGTCGAGGGCAACCTGCTGGCGGCCGGGCAGGAGGTCGAGAAGCTGCGGTTGTTGCTCGGCGAGGGCGCGGTGACGGCCGATGACGTGGCGGATGCGGTGGCCGACAGCAGCCGCTATGACGTTTACAAGCTGACCGACGCGGCGATGGCCGGTGATGCACCGCGCGCGGTCCGCATCCTGGGCGGCCTCAGGGCCGAAGGCGTCGAGCCCGTGATCGTCATGTGGGCCATTACGCGCGAATTACGCACGCTGGCGACGCTCGATGACGCGGTCAGGCAGGGCACCGACCTCGGCAGCGCGATGCAGACGGCGCGAGTCTGGAACAGCCGACAGAGCCTCGTTCGCAGCTGCATCGCACGGCACCAGTCCGGCGATTTTCATCGCATGCTGAAGGCGAGCGGCCGGGCCGACGCCGCCGCCAAGGGGCAGCGTTACGGCGATCCCTGGCAGCTGGCCGCCGACATCGTCGTCGGGATGGCGCGCGCGTGAAGCCGATCGGCGTCTTCGGCGGCACGTTCGACCCGATTCACTACGGCCACCTCAGATCGGCCTTCGAGATGCTGCAGGCGCTCGAATTCGCGGAGGTACGCTTCGTGCCCTGCGGCGATCCGCCGCACCGCGGCGAAACCAGTGCGGGTGCTGAGCAGCGCCTGCGCCTCGTGCAACTCGCGGTCGCAGGCCAGGACGGATTCCTCGCGGACGATCGCGAGCTGCGGCGTGACGGCCCGTCCTACACGATCGATACCCTGCAGAGCCTGCGCGAGGAATTTCCGCGCCGGTCGTTGGGTCTGATAGTGGGGATGGACGCTTTTCTCGGATTGCCGACGTGGCACCGCTGGGACGCGATTCTCGAGACGGCCCACATCGTCGTTGCGCACCGGCCCGGCTGGAAGGCGCCGGACATCGGCGTGCTCGGGGAACTGCTCGGCGAGCGCGGCACGCACCGTGTCGGCGACCTGCACGACGACACCCACGGGCGCATACACATCCATGCGGTCACACAGCTCGAGATTGCCTCGACCGAGATACGTGACCTGATCGCCGCCGGCAGGGACCCGCGCTTCCTGATGCCGGACGCGGTGCGTGACGAAATCGAAGAAACCGGCCTTTACAAGGAGACCTGATTTGCAACTACACTGGAACCACGCATGAACAGCGAAGCACTGACCGACCTCGTGGTTGACGCGCTTGATGACGTGAAAGCGAAAGACATCGTAAGGCTCGACGTGCGCGAGATGACCACCGTGACCGACTACATGGTGGTTGCGAGCGGGACGTCGAACAGGCACGTCAAGGCGCTGGTCGACAACGTCGCCGAGAAGGCCAGGGACGCCGGCCACCGCCCGATCGGGATCGAGGGCGAAGAAGGCGGCGAATGGGTGCTGCTCGACCTGCAGGATACGCTGGTGCACGTCATGCTGCCCGCGGTGCGTGAGTTCTACAACCTGGAGAAGCTCTGGTCGATCTCCCCGCACGGGGACGCGGCCGCTACCGACGGCTGAGTCGTGCACATCCGACTGCTGGCTGTTGGTGATCGCCAACCGCCCTGGGTGGACGAAGCGTTCGCGACCTACACCGGGCGTCTGCCGCGCGAATGGAAGTTCCGGCTCGACGTCATCCCGACCGTCCGGCGGCCGAAGAACGCCAGGCCCGGCCAGGCGGTCGAGGCCGAGGGTCAGCGGATTCTCGGCATGCTCGGCGCCGCCGAGCGGGTCGTCCTGCTGGACGAGCGCGGCCGGCAGCTCAACAGCCGCGGCCTGTCATCCCGCCTCGGCGACTGGCAGGGCGACGGGCGGGATCTCTGCTTCGTCATCGGCGGTCCGGACGGCGTGTCCGGCGCCTGCCGGCAGCGCGCCGACTTTACGTGGTCGCTGTCGCCGCTGACGCTGCCGCACGGCCTCGCCCGCGTGCTGCTGGCCGAACAGTTGTACCGCGCGCACGCGCTGCAGACCGGGCACCCGTATCACCGCGACTGAATCATGAACGAATCACCGTCAAACGGACTGCACCTCGCATCGACCTCGCCGCGACGCCGCGAGATTCTCGATGGTCTGGGCCTCGGGTTCCTCGTCGTCCATGTCGACGTGGACGAAACACCGCTCGATGCCGAGACGCCGGCCGAGATGGTCCTGCGGCTCGCGGTCGCCAAGGCGGAGGCCGCGGACATCGGGCCGGGTGCACTGGTGCTGGCGGCCGACACGGCGGTGGTCGTTGACGGCCGCTTGCTGGGAAAACCGGTGGACGAGGCGGATGCACTCCAGATGCTCGCCGCCCTGTCGGGGCGCGCCCACAAGGTGCTGACCGGTGTCGCCTTGCGCGCGCCGCAGGGCCTGCGCACGGCACTGTCGGCCACCGATGTGTATTTTCGCGACATCAGTCGCGACGAAGCGCACGCTTACTGGCAAAGTGGGGAGCCGCGCGACAAGGCAGGCGCCTACGCCGTGCAGGGCCTTGGCGGCGTATTCGTCGAGCGCATCGAAGGCAGCTATTCCGGCGTCGTCGGCCTGCCGGTCTTCGAGACCGCGGAGCTGCTGAGAGCGGCGGGCTGCGACGTGCTTGTGAAGCAGACAGACAATGACTGACGAATCCTTCAAAGAAGAAATACTGATCAACGTGACGCCGAGCGAGGTGCGGGCGGCATTGCTCGAGAATGGCGTGCTGCAGGAGGTTTACGTCGAGCGCGCGGCGCGGCGCGGCCTGATCAGCAACATCTACAAGGGGCGTGTGCTCCGCGTGCTGCCCGGCATGCAGGCGGCGTTCATCGATATCGGCCTCGAGCGCACCGCGTTCCTGCATGCCTCGGATATCGCATCACTGCGCAACGGCGAAGACGCCGGCGACGATCCGGAGATTCGGGGTCTCGTGCGCGAGGGCGACGAAATCATGGTGCAGGTGGTCAAGGACCCGCTGGGCAACAAGGGCGCCCGGCTGACCACCTACATTACGCTGCCGTCGCGGCACCTCGTGCTGTTGCCGAGAAGCCGCACGGTCGGCATTTCGGCACGCATCGAGGACGAGGACGAACGCGAACGCCTGCGACTCATCGTGGAAGAACTGCTGGCCGAGCACGGCGTCGATTGCGGCGCGATCGTGCGCACCGTTGCCGAGGGCGCGGATCGCGCGTCGATTGCCGCGGATCTGCGGTATTCACTGAAGCTCTGGGACGTGGTCCGGGACAGGTGCCGCGACAGCGAGGCCGGGTCGCTCGTTCACGAAGACCTGTCACTGCCGTTGCGCGTGCAGCGCGACATGGTCACGGCCGACGTCGAGCGGGTCCTCGTCGACTCGGAAAAGGACTTCGAGGCGATGCAGGACTTCGCGGCAACTTACCTGCCCGACAATGGCCCGACGCTCGAGCTGTACCGGCGGCGAAGACCGATTTTCGACCTGCACGGTATCGAGGACGAGATTCGCAAGTCGCTGGAACGCAACATTACACTGAAATCGGGCGGCTACCTGATCTTCGATCAGACCGAGGCTATGACGACCATCGACGTCAACACGGGCGGCTATGTCGGTCATCGCAATCTCGAGGAGACCATCTATCGCACCAATCTCGAGGCCGCGATAGCGATTGCGCGCCAGCTTAGGCTGCGCAATCTCGGCGGCATCATCATCATCGACTTCATCGACATGGAAGAGCCCGATCATCGCGAGAATGTCCTGCAGGTTCTCGAACAGGAACTGGCGCGCGACCACGCGCGCCACCAGATCACACCGGTCTCGCCGCTCGGTCTCGTCGAAATGACCCGCAAGCGCACGCGTGAGAGCCTGCAGCACGTGCTGTGCGAGGATTGCCCGGCCTGCTCGGGCCGCGGCTTCGTCATGACCGCGGAGACGGTGTGTTTCGAGATCTTCCGCGAGATCATCCGGCAGTCGCGGCAGTTCGAATTCGACGAGGTCATGGTGCTGGCACACGAGGATGTCATCGAGCTGCTGCTCGACGAGCAGGCGCGCAGCCTCGCCGATCTGTCGGAACAGACCGGCAAGGCCGTGCGGCTGCAGACCGAGGCGCTGTATCTGCAGGACCAGTTCGACGTGGTGCTGATGTAGCGGCGGGCGAGGATGAAGCGTTTCCTGCAATCGGTTATCAAGTTCGTTGCGTACACGGCCGCGACTGTCCTGATCCTGCTGGCCGTGCTCGTCGGGCTGTTTCGCCTGTTCCTGCCGCGCCTGCCCGAGTACCAGGAGGACATCAAGGGCTGGGCGAGCGGCGCGATCGGCATGCAGGTCGAATTCTCGGGGATGAACGCGCGCTGGTCGCTGAGCGGTCCCGAGCTCGAGTTCTACGATGCGGAACTCATACGCCCGGACAATCAAAAGCGGGCGATTGCGGCGCAGGCGGTCAGCATCGGCATTTCCGTCAACGCCCTGCTGTTCGAACGGGAGTTTCGCGTCGATCGCGTGGTCATCCGGGAGTCCAGCCTCGAAGTGCGCCAGCTCGACGGCGGCGGGTGGTGGGTGCAGGGAGCGCCTGTCAGCGAAATTCCCAGGGCGCACGAAGCCGGGCCGCAGCGGCTCGGGGACATCGAGATCATCGGCGAGGACATCGAGGTCCGATTCCTGCAGCCGGGCGACGAACGGCCGCGTTTTTTCCTGGTACCGCGGGCGCTGGTGAGCATCGACAAGCGGCGCGTCGCGATTGACGCGAGCGTGCGCCTGCCGGAGGATCTCGGGCGCGTGCTCGACGTCTCGGCGGTCCAGTTGCTCGGTGGCGACGCGGAGAAGCGCCGCTGGGACATCACGGTCGAGGCGGACGACCTGTTGCTGGCCGGCTGGTCGGAGCTGTTGCCCGAAGGTCGCAGCCGGTTCGCGGCGGGTAACGGCGACGTCGACCTGTCGCTGGCGCTGGGTCGCGGCGGCGTCAGCGCGGCCGCCGCAGCCTTCGATCTCGGCGACGTGCAGTTCGAGGCCGGCGAGCCGTTCGACCTCGCTGGCCGTGCGGAGCTCGGCCTGTCTGACGACGGCTGGCTCGCGGCGGCCGAAGAACTCACTGTCGCGACGCGCGATCACGAGTGGCCGGAGTCCTCGCTGCGCGCCGAGGCCGGCCTCGATGCGGACGGGCGTGTCGTCATGCTCGATATCGGCGCGACCTACCTGAACCTCGACGACCATGCGCTGCTGTTGCCGATGCTCCCGGACGACCTCCGGGCAAGGCTCGGTGCGCTCGCGCCGAGCGGGGAGGTGCGCGACCTGGTCGCGACCGTGTCCGACATTGACGGAGAACGGCCCAACTACAGCGTGACGGCCGACTTGCGCGGGTTCGGGATCGCGGCCGACGGCAAGCGCCCCGGCGTGCGCGGCTTCACCGGCCAGCTGCGTGCGAATCGTGCGGGCGGGCGGCTCGAAATCCGGTCGAGCGAGCTGTTGCTCGACCTGCCGGCATACCTCGACGAACCTGTCGATGTCGACACCGCCGCGGGCACCATCCTGTGGCGCGCGAGCGGCGATCGCGTCACGGTCCTGTCGGACAGCATTCGCGTGACCAATGCCGTGCTCGACACGCGGGTGAACGTGCAGCTCACACTCGGCGGCGATTCGCCCGAGATCGACCTTGCCAGTACGTTCGCGATCAGCGACGTCGGCGCCGCGCGGCGCTTCATACCGCGCAAGGTCATGAAGCCCAAGCTCTATAACTGGTTTCAGGGCGCGCTCGTGGCGGGCTCGATCGAGCGTGGCACGATGCGGCTCAACGGCCCTCTCGACAAGTTTCCGTTCGAGAATGACGAAGGCCGCCTCCTGGTCGAGGGGTCGGCGCGCAACCTGACGTTCAAGTATCAGCCGCAATGGCCGGCCGCCGAGCAGGCCGACGTCGATATCGTGCTCGACAATACGCGGCTTTATTCGGTGCGAAATCGTTCGGTGCACGCCGGCAATGTTGCCGTCGACACCCGCATCGAGATCGCCAATCTGCGCGAACCCGTATTGACGATCAGGGGCCTCGTCACGGGCACGCTCGAGACACTGCGCCGGTTTGCACGGCAAAGTCCGATCGACCGGTTCACGGGCGGCAACCTGGCGCGCGTAGCGCTGTCCGGCGACGCGTCTTTCGACCTCGACCTGACCGTGCCGCTGAGGCGTGCCAGGGAGACGACGGTCACGGGCCTGCTGCGCAGCAACAACGGCACGCTCGTCGTCGAGGGTCTCGACGCGCCGATCACCGACCTGATCGGCGACGTGACGATTACGCGAGACGCAATCGTCAGCGAGTCGCTCGGCGGCCGCTTCCTCGGCGAAGACGTCAGTCTGCGCATTGGCCCCGGCCAGGACGAGCCGTACTTTGCGGTCGCCACGGCGACCGGGGAAGTGAGCGCGCAGGCCATCGTCGAGGAACTCGGTGTGCCGCTCGAGGGCATGATCGAAGGGGCGACGACCTACGAGGCGCGGGTGCTTTTCCCGCGCGGTAACCAGGATCCTGCGCCGCCTTTTACCGTGCGCATCGCGAGTTCGTTGCGCGGCATGGCGCTGAACCTGCCCGAGCCCGTCAGCAAGCCGGCTGACGAGCCGATGCTGGTCCGCGGCGACATCCGCTTCATGCCCGGCGGCGAGCGCATCGAGACCGCGGGCCTTGCCGACAACGGGATCGCGTGGCAGCTCGGATTCACGCGCCCGGAGGGTGCCTGGGACCTGGACCGCGGCGTCATCATGTCCGGCGGCGGCACGATCGAGCCAGCCGACACGCGTGGCCTGCACCTGCGGGGGCGGGTCGGCCAGGTGCGGCTCGACGAATGGCTCAACCTGTCGCGCGGGGACGAGACGAAGACCGGCGCAGCGGGGCGGATCCGCTCGGTCGATCTCACCGTCGACAACCTGTTCGTGATCGGCCAGCACCTGCGAGACCACCAGGTACGGGTCGACCGCAGCGCGCGCGACTGGCTCGTGCAGGTTGACGGCGACGACGTCCGCGGTTCGGTATTCGTTCCCTACGACCTCGGGTCCGAGCGCGCCATCGTTGTCGAGATGGAACGCCTGCGCCTGCCGGGCGACGACGTCTCACCGCCGTCGGCGTCCGCTCTCGATCCGCGCACGCTGCCGCCGGTCCGGTTGACGGCTGCCGAGTTCATCCTCGGGGAGCGGCATTTCGGCGCGGTGGAGGCTGTCCTTTCACGCACCGAGAACGGTCTCGAGTCGGAGCGTTTGATCGCCAGCGACGAGAGTTTCGAAATCGTCGGCACCGGCCGCTGGGTTGCCGACGAACGCGAACCGCTCGGCAGCCGCACCTACGTGACGGGTTCGCTCAACAGTTCCGACGTCGGCGCGACGATGAGGCGTCTCGACGTCGCGCAGGGCGTGACCGGCGACACCATGGGCATCGTCGTCGACATGAGCTGGGGCGGCGGCCCGCGCGCAAACTTCCTCGAGGTGCTCGACGGCGAAGTGCGCCTGCAGCTGCAGAACGGCCAGCTGGAGGAGGTCGAGCCCGGCGCAGGCCGCATGCTCGGCCTGATGAGTTTCGTCGCGCTGCCGCGCCGCCTGTCGCTCGATTTCCGCGACGTATTCAACCGCGGCTTCCGCTACGACGCGATCGGCGGCACGTTCGCCATCGTCGACGGTGTCGCGTCGACCTGCGACATGTCTCTCGAGGGACCTGCCGCCAACGTCGGCATCGTCGGCCAGGCGGATCTCTCGGGGAAGCTGTACCAGCAGGGCGCGGTCGTGAGCGCCAACGTCGGCAATACGCTGCCCATCGTCGGTGCCGTTGTCGGCGGGCCGCCGGGCGCGGCCGCGATGCTGATCTTCTCGCAGATCTTCAAGAAGCCGCTCGAGGAAGTCGGGCAGGTGTATTACGCGATCTCGGGCCCCTGGGAGGCGCCTGCAATCGATTCGGTCGATTCGGACGCCTTCGTCCGCTTCGGCCAGTTGGCCGGGTGCATTCCCGCCGAACCACGACAGGAGTGACATGCGCGTCGCCGCAATCCAGATGAACTCGGGCCCGGACGTCGGGGCCAACCTCGACCTCGCGGGACGCCTGCTCGCCGAGGCGGCCGACGGCGGCTGCACGCTCGCGGTCCTGCCCGAGAATTTCGCCCTGATGGCGTCCCGCGGCAGGGACAAGGCGCGTCATGCCGAGGAGCCTGGCGACGGCCCGATCCAGGCGTTCCTGTCGGCGGCCGCTGCCGACAACGGCCTCTGGATCGTCGCCGGCAGCTTGCCGCTCGTGTCACCGGGGATTGCCGAGGAGCGCGTCTACGGCGCCTGTCCCGTGTATGACACCGGCGGCGCGATGCGCGCGCTGTATCGCAAGATTCACCTGTTCGACGTGGATCTCGTGGACGCCGGCGAGTCGTACCGGGAGTCGAATTCGATGTACCCCGGCGACGAGGTCGTGAGCGTCGACACGCCCGCCGGCCGAGTCGGCCTGTCGATCTGCTACGACCTGCGATTCCCGGAGCTGTACCGCCGGCTCGTCGACGACGGGGCAACGCTGTTCACGGTGCCCGCGGCATTCACGGCCACCACGGGCAAGGCGCACTGGCATACGCTGCTGCGGGCAAGGGCCATCGAAAATCTGGCATATGTGATCGCGCCCGGGCAATATGGGCTCCACCCGGACGACCGTTCGACGTTCGGACACTCACTGATCTGCGACCCTTGGGGACGGATTCTCGCCGAGCGACCGACCGGCAATGCCGTCGTCGCCGCCGAGATCGACCCGGACCTGCCGACCCGGTTGCGACGTGAGTTTCCGGCCCTGTCGAACCGCCGCCTGACCTGACGCTTCGCGAGGGCCATCAACGCAGTGAGCAGCGACAACGCTTCGATCGACACGGTAATGACGAGCCTGCTCGAGCCCGCCGGGCTCGGTGAGCCGCAGCTCGTGACCACGCTCGGCCGGGTCATGCGGGGCGGGGTCGACTATGCCGACCTGTATTTCCAGGTCAGCCGTCAGGAAAGCTGGACGCTCGAGGACGGCATCATCCGCGAGGGCAGTTTCAGCCTCGACCAGGGCGTTGGCGTGCGCGCCAACAGCGGCGAAAAGACCGGTTTCGCGTACTCCGATGAACTCGTCCTGCCGGCGCTGGAATCCGCGGCCGGCGCAGCGCGCGCAATCGCGCGCCAGGGGCAGCAGCGCCGGGTCCGGGCGTGGAAGCGCAGCGCGGCGCCGCCGCTGTACTCACAGGCCGACCCGACCACGAGTATCGACGACGCGCAGAAGACCCGCCTTCTGCTCGAGCTCGACGCGGCCACGCGCGCGCTGGACCAGCGCATCGAGCAGGTCATCATCAGCATGGCCAGCAGCCAGGATCTGGTCCTCGTCGCCGCGTCGGACGGCACCATGGCCGCCGACGTGCGTCCGCTGGTGCGCCTCAACGTCAGCGTCATCCTCGAGCACAACGGCCAGCGCGAGCAAGGCTACGCGGGCGGTGGTGCCCGGGCCGACCTGAATTATTTCCTCGACGGCGATCTGCCGCAGGCGTTCGCGCGCGAGGCGGTCCGCCAGGCCGCCGTGCAGTTCGAGGCACGACCGGCGCCGGCCGGCACGATGCCGGTCGTGCTCGGCAGCGGCTGGCCGGGCATCCTGCTGCACGAGGCCGTCGGCCACGGCCTCGAGGGCGACTTCAATCGCAAGGGCGTCTCGGCGTTCAGCGGCAAGGTCGGGCAGAAAGTGGCGTCCGGGCAGTGCACGATCGTCGACGACGGCACGATCGCCAACCGGCGCGGCTCGCTGGCGGTCGACGACGAGGGTACGCCCACCGAGTACACGGTGCTGGTCGAAAACGGCGTCTTGCGCGGTTACATGCAGGACAAGCTCAACGCGCGCCTCATGGGCGTGGCGCCGACCGGCAACGGCCGGCGCGAGTCGTTTGCGCACGTGCCGATGCCACGCATGACGAACACCTACATGCTCGCGGGCGATCACGATGCCGACGAGATCATCGCGTCCGTGGACAAGGGTCTCTATGCGCCGAACTTCGGCGGCGGGCAGGTCGACATCACGTCAGGCAAGTTCGTGTTCTCGGCGAGCGAGGCATACCTGATCGAGAACGGCAGGATCAGCGCGCCTGTCAAAGGCGCCATGCTAATCGGCGACGGCCCGGAGGCGCTGCACAAGATCTCCATGGTCGGCAACGACCTGAAATTCGACACCGGCGTCGGGACCTGCGGCAAGGAGGGACAGTCGGTGCCGGTGGGGGTCGGGCAGCCGACACTCAAGATCGACGAGCTGACGGTCGGCGGCACCGCCTGACGGCCGGGGACATTTCACATAAGTCCCGAATTCGCGGATTCACACAGCACAGTGTGAGACAGCTCACTGCATTCAACATATCTTCGTCGTAGTGTCGTCTTGTCTCATGGAGGAATTTCGACGATGGCATTCGACAGCACAATTACAGAATTCGAGATGGACGCCAATTCGCAGCAATTCGTTCAGGATTTGCGCGGTGAAGCCGGTGATCTCGAGCCCGATCTGGCCGTGGACGGCCTGTCGGACTCGATACTCTCGCGCATTCTCGGCCTGTTCGGGGTCGGTCGCTCCTGAGTAAGAACAAGCACTTAGGAGAGCGAAACGCAAGGAGACCCGGTTTGTCGCCGGGTCTTTTGCATGCCGAGCTTTACTTGCGGCTCAGCCTATGGAGAATGAATCGGCCCAGAAGCTGAAAACGACGCCGCCATGTGGGTCTCAAAGCCGATTTACGAAAGCCTGCCGTATCTCTACCTCGTTCTCGGGGTGATCGCCCTCGGCCTGTCGATGTACCTCAATTACTGGTACATGCCGACAATCTGCTTCGTTGTCGGCTTTGTCTGCCTCGTCGCGGGACTGGTCGTGTTGCTGAAACGCCGCGACTACCGCGAGACGGATCGCCGCGTGGGGCAGCGCCAGGACTACTGAGAACCTACGCGGTTTCCTGCTCTCCGACGGGTCCGTCCTCCTCGTCCTCTTCGGCAAGATCGTCGAGCTGATCTTCGAAGGGCCGCTCCGCCCTCCGCAGGTCGTGATAGACGAGTTCGTGAACGCCGAGGGAGACCACGTCGCCGTCGCGCAAACGGTATTTCTTGATCTGTTTCTCGCCGAGGAATACGCCGTTGGTGCTGTTGAGGTCTTCGATGAGGCAACCGTCTTCATCGCTGATGAGTTGTGCGTGGTGCCGGCTCACGAACTTGCTCTTGATATAGACCTCGTTGTCCGGTGAGCGCCCGACGATGATGCGGCCCGGCGGGAACGTGAGCTCCTCGATGACCTCGCCGTCGGAGCGGACTTCGATGCGGGTTACGTGGCTTTCTGCGTGGCCGCGCCGTTCTAGCTGGCGAAGCTTTTCGTGAATCCCCGTATTGCTCTCGTGCTCCGACCAGTTGAGCTCGGCTACGGCCTCCAGCACGTCGGCGAGCGTGACGTTATGCCTTTCGTCGGCGAATGCACAGAGCAGCGCCGAATCGCACAAGGTGTTGATCAATCGTGGCACGCCGCCCGAGTAGCGGTGGATCGTATCGAACGTGTCGGCGTCAAACAGGCCTGCGTCCTCGCGGCCCGCAATCGCGAGCCGGTGCTCGATGTATTCGCGCATCTCGCGGCGGTCCAGCGGCCCGAGGTGAAAACGCAGGCGGACACGCTGCATGAGCTGCTTGAGGGTCGGTGAATCGAGTGTCTCGCGAAGTTCGGGCTGGCCCGCGAGGATGATGCGCAGCACCTTTTCCTTGTGCGTCTCGATGCCGGACAGCAGCCGAATCTCTTCGAGTACCTTGCGCGTGAGGTTTTGCGCCTCGTCGACGATCAGCACGACCTTCTTGCCGTTCGAGTACTGCTCGATGAGAAACATGTTGAGCATGTCGAGCAGTTCGACCTTGCGCTTGTTGAACGGCTTGAAGCCGAACTCCGTGAGCACGGCCTGCAGGAACTGGGTCGGCGTCAGCTGCGTCTGTGACACGACGGCATAAACGACGTCGTCGTCGAGTTCCGAAAGAAACGACTGCAGCAGCGTGGTCTTGCCCGAGCCGATGTCGCCCGTGATGACGACGAACCCGTCGGCGAGCCAGATCGTCGACTCCATGTAAGCCTTGGCGCGCGCGTGCTGCTTGCTCCAGTAAAGGTAGTCGGGGTCCGGCGTGAGGCGGAACGGCTGGTCCTGCAGTTTGAAGTGGCTCAGGTAAGACATTTCCGATCGAGTTTACCTGTTTTTTTGGGTCTACGGGCCCGGCCGCGGTCTCACGCGGGAGGGACGACTACGTCACAGTGCGCAGGATTGCATCGATCCGGATATCGCGTTCGGCGGCCGAGTCCGCCGTCACCGTAATGTGCCCGAGCTTGCGGCCCGGCCGTGGCGCCTTGCCATAGTCGTGCAGGATGCCGTGCTCGAGTGCGCGGGCGGCATCGGGAATTTCGCCGATCAGGTTGACCATGCCGGCGTGGCCGGTCGGCGAAACCGATCCGAGCGACCGCCCGAGTATCGCCCGTAGATGATTCTCGAACTGGCTGGTCTCCGAACCCTCGATCGTCCAGTGCCCCGAATTGTGCACGCGCGGTGCAAACTCGTTGGCCAGCAGGGCGTCGCCGACGACGAACATCTCGAGCGCCAGCACGCCGACGTAGTCGAGGTGCCGTAGCAGCCGGCGCATGTACTGCTCCGCACGTGCAGTGAATGACGGCGCGTCGACCGGGGAACAGGACGTTTGCAGAATGCCGCCCTCGTGCACGTTGCGGCTGAGCGGGTAGATCGCGACCTCGCCGGCGACATTGCGCACGCCGATGCACGACAGCTCGCAATCGAAAGGCACCCACTGCTCGGCGATCAACGCATTGGCGCCTAGTGTCCTCCAGGCCTTGTCGATGTCGCCGGCCTCGCGCACGACGAATTGTCCCTTGCCGTCATAGCCGAAGCGCCGTGTCTTGATCACGACCGGCAGGCCGAGCGCCTCGATTGCGCCAACGATGTCGTCGCGACTGTCGATGCGGCAGTAGCCCGGCAACGGGATGTCGAGACGCTCGAACAGCCGTTTCTCGTCGAGACGGTCCTGCGACTGTTGCAGCGCCGCGGTCGGCGGGTACACGGGCACTTTGTGCTCGATTGCCTGCAGGGCGGCCACCGGCACGTTTTCGAATTCGTAGGTCACGACGTCGCAGGTCGCGGCGAGTTCGTCGAGCGCACGGGCGTCGTCGAACGGGCGCTGGATCACGTCGCCGCAGGCCGCGGCCGGCGGGTTCGTGGACGGGTCGAGAAAGTGACATTCGACGCCCAGCGTGCGGGCCGCGAATCCCAGCATCTGGCCCAGCTGACCGGCGCCGACGATACCGATACGCATCGCGTCAGGTGCGCGGGTCGTCGTCGGCGAGGACCGCTTCGGTCTGGTTCTTGCGGTACGCGTCGAGCGCCGCTGCCACATCCGGGTCGTCGTTGGCGAGGATCGCCGCCGCCAGGAGCGCCGCGTTGACAGCGCCGGCGCGGCCGATGGCAAGCGTGCCGACCGGGATGCCGGCGGGCATCTGCGCGATCGAGAGCAGCGAGTCCATGCCGCTCAGGGCTTTCGACTGGACCGGCACACCGAGCACGGGTATACGTGTCTTCGCGGCCGTCATGCCGGGCAGGTGCGCGGCGCCGCCGGCGCCGGCGATGATGACCTTGATACCGCGCTCGACGGCCGTGCCGGCGTATTCGTACAAACGATCGGGCGTACGGTGCGCGGAAACGACCCTGATCTCGAAGCTCACGCCGAGGGATTCGAGGGTTTCGCTGGCATGGCGCATCGTCTCCCAGTCGGAGCGCGAGCCCATGATGATGCCTACGTCAATACTCATCGGTTGATTCTAACGATTATGGTTTCGTGTCTGAAGGCCTGCTACGAGCCGCGCCGCAGCCGCTCCAATGCGACACGGATCGGCTCCGGGTCGATACGGCTCATGAGCTTGCCGATGTACTGCTTCTGCCGCCGCAGGGCGCCGCGCTTGCGAATTCGCTTTGCCTCGAGGACGGCCTGGAACAGGTCGCCGTCGAGATTCATCGCCCTGAGGTCTGCTTCCTGCAGCGGGATGAGCGCTTCGCCGAGCTGCTGCAAGGCCAGGTATTCGCGTTTGCGCGCGCTTTTGCTGGGCTTTGAGTCTTCCACCGATTACAGTACCTTCCGCGGTCGGCCGGCGTTCCCGGGGGCGGGAGTCTACCACGCGTTACGCCGGCAGAACGATCGACAAGGACCCGATACACCATGCAAAAGGTCGCAAAGCGCGAAACTCTGGACCGTGCCGCACTCGAAAACCTCGTCGAATTCACGCTCGACGAGGCCAGGCGCCACGGCGTCGACCAGGCGGAAGCCGCCGCGAGCCAGGATATGGGGCTGGCCGCCACGGCGCGCCTCGGCGACGTCGAGAGCCTCGAGTACACGAATGACCGCGGCATCGGCATCACGGTTTTCAAGGACTCGCGCAAGGGCAACGCGAGCACGTCGGACCTGTCGCCCGAGGCGATTCGCGAGGCCGTCGCCAAGGCCGTTTCGTTCGCCCGGGTGACGGCGCAGGACGAGTTTGCGGGGCTCGCGGACGCCGAACTCATGTGCACGACGGTCAGGGACCTCGATCTCGATCATCCGTGGCGGATTGATGCCGACACGGCAATCGCGATGGCGATCGATTGCGAAGCGGCGGGTCTCGGCTGCGACGCGCGGGTCAGCAACTCCGAAGGCGCGACCGTGACGACCAATCGCGGCGCGCGCGCCTACGGCAACACGCACGGTTTTGTCGGCAGTTACTCGAAAACGAGCCACAGCATGACCTGCGTGTTGCTCGCTGAGGCGGACGGCGTCATGCAGCGCGACTACCATTACACGGCCGCGCGCTGTGCCGACGACCTGGAAGCGGCGGCAGAGGTCGGGCGGATCGCGGGCGAGAAGACGGTCGCGCGCCTTGGCGCCCGCAAGCTCGGCACGAGGCGAGCGCCGGTACTGTACGTGCCGGAACTGGCGCGCGGATTCATCGGACACGCCATCGGTGCGATTGCCGGCGGCGCGCAGTACCGGCGCTCCTCGTTCCTGCTCGAGGCGGCCGGCGAAAAGATCTTTCCGGGCTTCGTCAGCATACGGGGGCGTCCTCATTTGCCACGCGGCATGGCGAGCGCACCTTACGACGGCGAGGGCGTGGAGACCTACGACCGCGACATCGTGACGGACGGCGTCCTGCAGGGCTATATCCTGAGCAGTTACTCCGCGCGCCGGCTCGGCCTCACGTCGACGGCGAATGCC